>JALZOI010000847.1 GCA_030857245.1 Myxococcota bacterium | reverse complement strand
CGCGCAGGGCTTCGTCGTCGATCGCTCGACGCTGACGAGCTGGCTCGCGGGGCGCGCGGGCGACGCCGTCGCCGAGCTCCGCGTGGGCGACGCGAGCGGCGCGACCGAGATCGCGCCGCGCTGGTACCTCACCGTCGCGCCGAACCCGCGCGCGATCGTCGAGGCGATCGCCGAGGCAGCGGGCGTCGCGCGCGGCTTCCTGATCCGATTCGTCCTCGTCGGCGTCATCGCGGCGCTCGCGGCCGCGTTCGTCGTCATGCTCGTCGCGCGCGCCGAGCGACTCGCGCGCGAGCGCAGCCAGTTCGCCGCCGCCGCTGCGCACGAGCTGCGCACGCCGCTCGCCGGGCTCCAGCTCTACGGCGACATGCTCGCCGATGGGCTCGGCGATCCGACGAAGCTGCGCGACTACGCGCGCCGCATGAGCGAGGAGGCCTCGCGGCTCGGTCGCGTGGTGTCGAACGTCCTCGGGTTCTCGCAGCTCGAGCGTGGCAACCTCAGCGTCGACGCCAGGCCGGGGCCGCTCGCCGCCGTGCTCGCCGAGCTCGCCGAGCGCAGCCAGCCCGCGCTCGATCGCGCCGGCGCCGCGCTCGCACTCGATGTCGCACCCGACCTCGCGGCCCGCTTCGATCGCGATGCGCTGACCCGGATCGTCGGCAACCTCCTCGACAACGCCGAGAAGTACGGCCGTGATGCCGAGGACCGCACGATCGAGCTGACGGCGCGCGCCGTCGGCGACGCCGTCGAGGTCGTGGTCTCCGACCATGGCCCGGGCGTCGCGCAGCAGGCGCATCCGCGGCTGTTCCGGCCGTTCTCGCGTGGCGTGTCGAGCGATGGCCCGGCGGGGCTGGGCCTCGGGCTCGCGCTGTCGAAGTCGCTCGCCCAGGCCATGGGCGGCGACCTCACGTACCGCCCGGGCGCCGCGGGTGGTGCGGCGTTCGTCCTGCGGCTCGCGAAGGCGTGACCCGCGGCGCGGCGGTCGGCGTCAGCGGAAGACGTCCTTCCACGCGCGGATCGCCCCGAACACGCTGACCGGATCGCCGGCGACGCCTCGGTTCATCGCCGCGATCACGACGTCCGGTGCCGCGGACCGCAAGAAGGGGTTCGTCGCGCGCTCGATCGCGATCGTCGACGGCGTCGAAGGTGTCGGGAGGGACTCCGCGCGCTCCGCGATCGCGCTGTTATCAGGCTCCACGGCCTCGGCGAACTTTAGGTTTGACGCGGTGTACTCGTGGCCGAAGTACACGCGGGTCGTGGGCGGCAGGGCCGCGAGCTTGCCGAGCGAGGCGTGCATCATCGCGGCGTCGCCCTCGAACACGCGGCCGCACCCGCCGCCGAACAGCGTGTCACCGGTGAACACGGCGTCCTCGACGACGTAGCTGATCGCCCCGAGCGTGTGACCGGGGTTGTGGATCGCGCGCGCGCGCAGCGAGCCGAGCGTGGTCTCGCCGCCATCGGCGAGCTGCTCGGTGACGCCGGGGACGCGGGCCGCATCGTGCGCGCCGATCACGAAGCGGAGGCCGGGCCGCGACGCCATCAGCGCCGGCGCCCCGCCGACGTGATCGCCGTGGTGGTGCGTCGCCCAGATCGCCTCGAGCGTGACGCCCTCGCGCGCGAGCGCGGCTTCGACAGGCGCGGCCTCGCCGGGGTCCACGACCGCCGCGACGGAGCCGTCGATCACGAGGTAGGCGAAGTTGTCCTTGAGGCAGGGCACCACGACGACGCGCATGCTGCGAAGCTACGCCCTCGCTCGCGCGAGATCGACCGTTCCGCTACGGTCTGCGCATGTTGATGCAGGCGATGGTGCTCCGCGAGCACGGAGGGCCCGAGGTGCTGCGCGAGGAGCAGCTCCCGGTGCCCGAGCCGGGCCCCGGACAGGTCCGCGTGAGGGTGCGCGCGGTGGCGCTCAACCACCTCGATCTGTGGGTGCGAGCCGGGGGCCCCGCGTTCCACCTCGAGTATCCGCACCGGCTCGGCGCGGACATCGCGGGCACGATCGATGCGGTGGGCGCGGGGGTCACCGCACCGCCGGGCGGCAAGGTCGTCGTGCAGCCCGGGCTGTCGTGCGGGCGCTGCGCCGCGTGCCTCGGCGGCCACGACAACCTGTGCCGGCACTACAAGATCCTCGGCGAGAACACCCAGGGTGGCTACGCGGAGTACCTCGTCGTCCCCGAGGTCAACCTCGCGCCGTATCCCGAGCGCCTCGACTTCGCGGAAGCGGCGGCGTCGCTCCTGCCGTTCCTCACGGCGTGGCAGATGGTCGTGCACAAGGCGCGGGTCGCGCCGGGCGACACCGTGCTCGTGCATGGCGCCGGCTCCGGTATCGGCGTGGCCGCGATCCAGATCGCGAAGCTGCACGGCGCCCGCGTGATCGCGACGGCTGGCACCGACGCCAAGCTCGCGCGCGCGCGCACGCTCGGCGCCGACGAGCTCGTCAACTACACGACGGGCGACTTCGCGGCGGCGTGCCGCGCGCTCACCGGCAAGCGCGGGGTCGACGCGGTGATCGAGCACGTCGGCGGCGACGTGTTCGTCGGCAGCATCAAGGCGGTGCGCAACGGCGGGCGCATCGTGACCTGCGGCGCGACGGCGGGCTTCCATCCGGCGATCGACCTCCGCCACATCTTCTTCCGGCAGATCGAGGTGCTCGGCTCGACGATGGGCAGCAAGGCCGACCTGCTCGCGGTCCTCGGGCACGTGGCCGCGGGGCGGCTGTCGCCCGTCGTCGATCGCACGCTGCCGCTGGTCCAGGCCGCCGAGGCGCACCGCGTGCTCGAGCAGCGGGCCGCGTTCGGTCGCGTCGTGCTGGAGCCCCCACCGCCGTGACGGGGCGTGCGCTGACAACGGGCAATGGGGAGAGGTGACGTGTGCTTCCTCTGAAGCGGGCGGCGGGCAACAGGCAGCCGGCAACGGGCAATGGGAGAGGGGAGAGGTGACGTGTGCTTCCTCTGAAGCGGGCAGCGGGCAACAGGCAGCCGGCAACGGGCAATGGGAGAGGGG
>JALZOI010000232.1 GCA_030857245.1 Myxococcota bacterium | reverse complement strand
CCCTGCACGCTCCACCATCGCCGCCCGGCGATCGCCGCCCGTGGCAACCGCTCGACGACGCCGCCTCGCGTGGCTGGGCCGCGGTGTGGGCCGTCGCGCAGGACGGCGCCGCGGCGAGCCCCGCGGTGATCGCGACGCTCGAGGCACTCGCGCCGCGGGACCCGGTGTTCGCCGGAGCGCTGCGGTTCGCCAGGCACCTCGCGCTCCGCTCGCCAGCGATCCCGGCCGGCTCGCCCGCGCAAGCGCTCGAGCTCCTCGCGCTCGCCGAGGTCTTCCACGACGCGGGGTTCCTCGAGCCCGCGCAGGTCGCGTACGCCGGCTGGCTCGCCGCCTACGTGCGCGGCGCGCGAGCCGTCGACGAGGGCACCCGCGGGCGCGAGCTGGGCGCCGGCCTCGTGCTCGGGTTCAGCTCGAACGATGACGGCGAGCGCGAGACCCAGCTCGCGGCCTCGATGTACCGCGCGTGGCCCGCTGACGCCGGGGTCGTCGAGATCTACGCGCGAGCGATCCAGTACGAGCAGCCGAAGCGCGCGCTCCAGGCGATCCGCAAGCAGCTCGCGCGGCAGCCTTCCGCGGAGCTGGCCGGGCTGCGCGACGAGATCCTCGCCGACGGCACCACCCGCTGAGCGGCGGCACGACGTCGCGCCCGTCGCGATGCTCAGCCCGGGAGCGGGATGGGCTCCGCAGGGATCTCGATCGTGACCAGCGCGCGCGCATGGCCGATGCGCACGCGGGGCCGCGATCGCCGGTCGCCGTCACGGCCGTTCCGTGTTGTGGCGCCTCGCAAGCCACGACCACCCGGCCTGGTGACCTTCGATCCGGGCATCGACATCGGCGACCGTCGCCGCCGTCAGGCCGGTGGTCCGGTAGAAGACGTCCAGCGCCCCGGGGTGCGGGTCTCCAATGCAAACACGACGGGGCGCAGCAGGAGCGTGCTCACCGTGGGCCGACGCGGACTCACGCCGAACGGGGCAGGCGTCCCCGTCGCCACCCTCGCCTTCCGAGAGGTCCGTGACCGCACCTCGGCTCGCGGTAGCACGCAGCGTGCCGCGCTACCTCGTGCGGACGGACTTGCACACCGTCACGACCTCATCGACCGCGCTCTTCGACGAGAGGCGGTCATGCCGGCAGGACAGGCCGCCGGGCTTCGCGAGGACCTCGACGTGGAACGGCCCCGAGAAGTTGTCACCCTCGACGGGGTCCGTGGTCCAGCGGACCTCGTCACCGGTGGCGACGACGTCGCGCGCCTTGAGCTCGTGGTCGGCAGCGAGCTCCGCGGCGACCCCCGCGGTGGTCAGCGTGGCATCGGGCGGCGAGAAGTAGAGCTCGGACCGGTCGGGGAGCACGACCGACGCGCGACCGCTGTGCCGGGCCCAGCCTTCCGGTGCGGTGATCTGGTAGGCACCGCCGAAGAACGGCAGGTCGATCGTGATCGTCTTCGCGGACGTGCTCCTCGAAGGCGCGGCGGTGGAGGCCGTGCTCGCGGGCTTGGCGGACGGCTCGTCGCGGTCCTTGCCGCAGCCGAGCGGGGCGAGGAGCAGGAACCCGAGGGCGACGTTCGAGAGCATGCCGGCGAGGGTCGGGATCTTCATGGGATGCCTGCAGGACGCAGTCACCGGCGCGACCGTCTCATCGCGGGCGCCGGGATCGCGCGGAAGCCGCACCGGCCGCTGGCGGGCCGGGTCGGGTTGCTACACTGCCCGGGCGTGTAGCCATGCCCGATCTCGAAGACGACTACGACTGCTATCCGTGCCTGGTCGACGGCGCGCACGCCTCGATCTACGTGAACCAGCGGTTCGAGCGCGAGTCCCCGCCCGAGGCGGAGACTCGCTACGAGGTGACGTTCCCGCTGCGGGAGCCGGGACCGCACGGCATCGGGACGGCGGCGGAAGCTGAGGCGCTGAATGCGATCGAGGAGGCGCTGATCGCGCGGCTCGCGGAGCGCCGGTTGCTCTACGTCGGGCGGTTGCGGAGTCGCGCCGTCTGGGAGGTCGTGTTCTACGGTCCCGACGGCCAGCTCGCCGCCGTGCGCGAGGTCGCCCGCGCCGCGAGCCCCGACGGCCGGAGTCCTGCGGTGCGGAGCGCGCCCGATCCCGAGTGGCGCTACTACCGCGAGCTCCTGATGCCCGACGCCGAGCGGCGGCAGTGGATGGATGACCGCCGGATGGTGCAGGTGCTGCGCGAGCAAGGCGATGGGCTGCGGACGCCCCGCCGCGTCGACCACCAGACCTCCTTCGCGACCGCGCCGGCGCGCGATGCCTTCGTCGCGGCGGTGACGAGTGCGGGGTTCACGCTCGTGAGCGCCGCGGAGGACGCCACGCGCGAACGCCCGTTCGGCGCACACGTGTATCGCGCCGACGGCATCGAGCTCGATCACATCCACGACGTCGTGATGACGCTCGTCGACGCGGCCGCGCTGCAGGGCGGCGCGTACGAGGGCTGGACGGCGTCGATCGAGCGCGGCTAGCCTCGCCGAGCTCACGTTCACCCTCCCGCAGCGCTCCCGTGATCAGGACGCGCGCCAGGGCGCGGTGCGCAGCCCGCTCCGCACACCGGCCGCCATCGGGGCGGTGCTGACGCCGACGACCGGGTGCGGCAGCGAGCGGCCGCGTCCGGGTGCCCGCACGAGCATGCGTGCGACGGAACGCGTCTTGCTTGGCAAACTGTATGAGGTCAAAGCAGATACCGATGCCCAAGGCGGGCCTCACGAACGCCGCGTGACGCTGCGACACGACGGATCACGGCCGGGGGACCGGTCTCGACGCAACCCAACCAGGAAGGCACAGAACCATGGGCACGAAACACGAGAGAGTGATGATCGGCGTCTTTCACACCGCAGGTGATGCGCGACGCGCGATCGAAGACCTTCGCGATGCCGGCTTCTCCGACAAGAAGATCGGTGTCCTCACCCACGACAAGGACGGGGATCCGGAGGTGAAGTCCTTCCGCGATCTCGAGGGCAACAACGCCAAGACTGGTGCGGCCATCGGAGCGGCGACCGGCGCGGGTGGCGGTGCGCTCTGGGCGCTCGGCATCGCCGCCGGCATCTTGCCCGCCATCGGACCGGTGATCGCCGGCGGGATTCTCGCAGCGATCGCGGCGAGCGCCGCGAGTGGCGCGGCCGCGGGCGTGCTCGTCGGGACGCTGATCGGCCTGGGTGTCAGCGACGAGGAAGCCGCGTACTACGACGAGGAGTTCAAGAAGGGGCGCACGATCGTCGTCGTGCAATCGAATGACCGCCCGGATCTCGCGTACACGCTGCTCAACGCGCGCAACTCGCGGAACCCCTACCTGCTCGATCCCATCCAGAAGGACGTGGAGCAGGCGCTGAAGCACGAATCGTGATGACTGGACTGGCCTCGCTCGAGCGCGGGTAGCGTTAGCTGGAGCCGAAACGCGGGTCGGTCAACGTCAGCAGCGGTTCGCCCTCGAGATCGTCCGGATCGTCGAGCTCCAGGCGGTAGCTGACGGCGTGACGATCGAGCGCGGCCGCGAGGCTCTGCACCCACGCACGTGCGGAGGCGGACTCGAGCTCGAGCGACCCGGTGATGAGGTAGTCGACCCCGCCGCCTGGCCGCAGGACGGCCTCGAAGTTGACGTCGACGCCTGCGTCCTCCCAGGCGAGGCTGATCTCGTCGCGGATGCGGGGCGCGGCGCCGAGGCTCGCGAGCGCCTCCTTCAGCCGGGGAACGGAGGCGGCGGGCAGCTCGCCCGCGATGGAGTAGGCGTGATGACTCATGGAAACGGAAAATAGGGCCCTCGGTCGAAGGGCCCACCCTTCTTGATGACGGAGAGATCGATGTCCTTGCCGACCGCCGTCGCCGTCGCGCGTCGCACGTCGCTGAGCTTGGGCTTGACCTTGTCGCGCGTGATCTTGCCGGTGGTTACCGCGTGGGCGAGGGTCTTCTCGGCCGACGACGTCGCGTTCGCGGCCGTCATCGTGAACGGGTCAACGCCGCGGGCGCGGACCTTCGCGACCTCCTTCGGGAAGCTCTGCTCGATCAGCTTGTTGAAGTCGTCGGGCTTCACCATGATCGCGATGTCGATGTCCTTCGCATCGACCTTGTGTACGGCGCTTCCCTGGACGACCACCTCGTTGGCGGGGATGGCGCGACCGCCCGGCGGCGGCGCCGCGCTGGCAATGTCGGCCTTGAGCTGAGCGCCCACGGTCTCGAAGTGCGGCTTGTCGGTGAAGCCGTAGGGATGACCGGCCGTGCGGGCCTTCGCGAGGTTGTCCATTCCCGCGTTCACGCTCGTGTCGAGGTTCGTGAAGCGCGGCGGCTCCCCGGCCGCGGTGAGGCGCCGGTTCTTGTCCTCCATCTGCCAGCGCATGTCGGAGCGCTCGGCAACAAGACCATTGGTGACCGGGTCCTTGCCACTGAGGTCGAGGACCTTCTTGTGGTGCGAGCTCGCTTTCGCGGCCTCGGACCCGAATGAGAGCGCGCTCTCGAGATCCGGGCCGCGCTTGCCGAGCAGCGAGGTCATCCACTCGCCATGCCCCTTGAGAGTACCGGCGGTAGCGGCCGCCCCGACGCCCTCAAGTTGCTTGAGTGCGTTGGCATCGCCGAGCTTCGCAAGCATCTCGCCGGGCAGGTTCATGGCCGCGGCCGCGTCGACCTTGGCGCCCTTGAAGAGCGTCACTAGCCGCTCGCTTGCGGCAGCGGAGACCCCCGCATCCAGCGCATTCGTGCGCATGATCGCGAACCGCAGATCGTCGGCGGTGCCCTCGGTCGCGAGGGACAGGATCTTCGCCAACCGTGACTCGCCCTTGATGACGTTCATCAGAGCGGGCTCCTCGCGCAGGGCCCCGGCGAGCTTCGTCAGCTCCCCTTCCTTGGCTCCTCCCGTCTTGAGCGTCTTTAGCGTCGCATCATCGACGACGCCGAGCGTGATGCAGATGTCGTCTTTCAGACCCTTCGCGATCTGCTCGCCGAACGCCGACGAGAGCCGTGAGCGGAACTCCTTGAGCTGGCCGTAGGACAGCGCAAGCATGCCGCCGGCCATGATGAGGTTGGTGACGATCCGGATAATGGCCGCGCGCTTCTGCTCGGGCGGCATCTTGGAATCGATGATCTCGGCGAGTTGCTCCGCACCTTCGATCGCGATCAACAAGCCGCTGGCGCCATCGGCGATGAAGTTCGTCCACAGCAGGAACTTCGTCGCTCGGTTGCTCAGCATGACGCCTGGACCCGAGCGCAACGACTTCACTGCACCGCCGGCATTGATCAGGCTGCTCGCGATCATGACGACGTCCAGCGCCACTCCCGTGTTCGAGACCTCCGCATGCTGCAGGCGTTCGTAGAGACTCACTGCGCCACTCGCCGCGGTCAGTGCACCCGACAGCACCATCGCAACTTGCAGCGACTGGCCGCGGGTGAACGGGGCCAGCACGAGCCCGCCCGCGAGGACCGCCATGCCTCCGACGCTCAGTCCAGTGGACAGCCGATCGAAGAACCCCATCCCGGTCGTCTCGCGGCTGTGCGCGTCCGTCGGAATTCCGAGGCTGTTGGCGCCCACCCGGAACTGGAGCTCGCCCTTCGGGTACTTGTTCTCGGACAGGAATGAGTCGATCGCACCCTTGCCCGTCGAGCTCGTGTACTCGAGTCGATTCGCCTTGGGGTCGAGTCCTGGCGTCAGATCGATCAGGATGAACGTCTTCTCGTCGCCGGCCTTCTTGCCCATGAACAAACGCAGGCGGGTCTCGTTCGCGTTCGCCGTCGAGACGTGCACGCCGGTGACGGGAACCTTCGCGCCTTCGATCTGCTTGCCGAGCTCGTCCGCGCGCTCGATGTACTTGTCGTGCTTCTCGAGCGCCTTGATGTCCTCGGTACCGAGGATCGTCTGCAGGTAGGCTGCCTCGCCGGCGTCGACGCCGGCGTCAGTCTTGGCCTGGTACCAGACGACGAAGAGCCCGCCGACGTTCGTGGGCAGCGCGATCGTCGAGCCGGCGCCAAAGTCGTAGCCCTTGCGGCCGCTGACGTCCACGAGCGGCTTGCCGCCGAGCTGCGGTGGTGGAGCTTCCTTGCTCTGCGGCGAGACGTACCAGTGATACGTCAACGGCTTCGCTTTGTCGGTGCGCGCGTCGACAGCTGTGAACGCGATCGTGCCCGGGCCCTCGGGCGTCGGGTTCGCCGCGCTCGTGGTCAGGTGGTACTTCCCGCGGTTCTGCTTCTCGGGGCCGCCCGGGCGGAGCACCGCCAGCTTCATGTCCATCTGATCGTGGAATTGCTCGTAGGACTCGTCCTTGTCCGCCCCCGCGAGCTTGCCGTACGCCGCGGCGGTGGCGTTCTTGGTGGTCACGACCTCGAGCTCGCGTTCGATGTGGAGCTCGAAGCCGTCGAACGCACCGTTCGTCGTCGCGACACCGGCGCGGACGTGCGCGTCCATCGAGTACTTCCCGACGTCCTTCAGCATCAGCGCCGTGGCGTTGGCGTCGTGCGCGTTGGGAGTTGCCCCGTTTGGGCCGATCATCACACCGGGAATGGGATCCGGCTGCTGAGCATTCGGTGCCGAGACTTGCATGCCTCCCGGCGTCTTGAACGACCACTGCCACATGCCGGCCATGCGCTTGTTCGGGATGTTCGACGGCTGCAGGATGAACCGCACCTGCGAACCCTGGAGCGGCTTGCGGCCATCGGAGTAGTCCGGATCCGAGATGATCGCGCCACCAAGCTCGCGGAGCTTGTCCTCGGCTTGCTTGCCCCGCAGCTCCGTGACGTTGTGCGGCTTGTCCTCACAGCGGCGGAGCGCCAGTCCCTGGTCCTGCAGCTGTGGGCCACGATCGAGATCTCGAGCGCCGAGCTCGCTCGTCGCCGATAGGCCGACCTGGTTGGCATCATGCTCGTCGCTGACCTCGTTGCCGGCACTGGTGCCGGCGCCGCCGCGCTGCTGCGTCGTGTGAGCGAGCTCGTGGGCAAGCAGGGCGTCGCCCATCGCCGTGCCTGGCTGGTACTGGTTGGGCGCGAACGCGATGTCCTGCCCGATGGCGACGGCGCGCGCGTTCGCGTTGCGCGTGAGCTGGGTCGCCTCTGCACCACGATGGACTCGAACCCTGGCGACGTCGCGCCCGAGCGCGCTCCCCATTCTCGTGGCGGTCGACGGATCGAGGTGCTCGCCCTCGCCGAGCCCGGCCACGACTGCCTGGGGGGCCCCGCCGCGACCGGAGCGCGCCTCGTCCGCCGTTTGCTCGTCGAGGCCGCTCTCGGAGGCCTCGATCTTCTGTACCTGCGGGGTCGTGGGGATCGCCGTCGCCCCGGGCGCTCCCTCGCTCGCCTCCGCGCCGAGTCCGGCGGCAGCGATGTCTCCCTTGATGGCCGCGATGCCGCCAGCCTGGAAGGCCGTGATCGCGGCGCGCACGCGCTTCAAGATCGGAGCGATGTAGTCCTGCGCGTGACGCGGGTCGCGGAGCCCGGAGTAGCGCACGGCGATCCGCTCGATCTCGGCCGCCGAGCGGAGCATGTGCTTCGAGAACCACTGCTGGATGTAGGGGCACGCCGCCGCGTTGCCCGTGATTCCCATCTCCTGATCCACCAGCTCGGAGAGGGCCGTTCGCGCTTGTTCGAGGATCTCGAGCTTGCCGAGCTGGCCTTCGCCGGGCTTCACCCACGGTTCGACGATCCGCCCGGTTTCAGAGGCCGCGCCCGCTGCTTGACCCGCCACCGCTTGCGCCTGCGCCTCCGCATTGTCGGCTCCGCCCCCAAGCGCCTGGACCTTCGGGGTGCCCGCGGCCTGCTGGGCGACGTGCGTCAGCTCGTGACGAAGCACCTCGACATCGGTGCGTGCGACGTCGGCGCCGAGCACGATGTGTGTGCCGTACGCGAACGCGCGCGCGCCGTGTCGGGCCGCCAGCGCGCGCGCGGCCGCCGAGTCGTGGACGCGCGCGTCGGCGAGCGAGACGCCGAGCTGCTGCTCCACCGGTGCGCGCACGACCGCGTCGACCGGCGTGCCGGCACCGAGCGACTCGAGCTCGTCGCTCAGCGTCCGCTTACCGACCGCACCGGCGACGTCGGGTGCGAGCGGCTCACCGTTCTGGCGTTCCTTGCGGCCTCGCTCTCGCTCACCCATCCGATCGCGAGACTAATAGCATTGCTCGACCGGCGTCCACTGGGTCAGAGTCGCCGCGATGGCGAGCCTGCGCCTGTCACGGTGCGCCCGACCCGAGGTCGGCACGTGGAGCACGTACACGGTGCTCGGGTTCGTGGGCTACCTGGCCGCGTCGATCCTGGTAGGCCTGCTCGCGGCACGCGAGGCGCTGCCACTCTCGGAGCGCCTCGTCGTGCTGCTCGTACCGCCAATCGCGCTGGTCGTGGTCGTGCGGGTCACGAGCTGGTACCGCCGGCGCGAGCGCATCGTCTTCTATCACGTCACCGCGAGCGCCGTGCTCGGCGCGATGCTCGTGGGCGGCGTCCTCGGCCTGCGCACGTTGGTGATCGCCGATCTCGTGGTGATCGGCGTCGCGCTCTTTCTCGCATTTGGCCGCCTGGGCTGCTTCCACGTCGCGTGTTGCTACGGGCGCATCGCGACGTGGGGCGTCCGCTATCGCGACGCCCACGCGCGGCAGGGACTCCCGCGTCGGCTCGTCGGTCGGACGCTCCTGCCAGTGCAGCTCGTGGAGGCGTGCGCGAGCGCCCTGCTCGCGATCGCCGGCGTCCTCGTCATGGACCGGGGCGCTGGAACCGCAACGGTCGTCTTCGTGATCGGGTACGCGCACGTGAGGTTCTTGCTGGAGCTCGCGCGCGGCGACGGCGGCCGGCCCTACTACGGCGGCCTCAGCGAGGCGCAGTGGGTCGCCGCCACGAGTGCCGTCATCGCCGCTGCTTGGGCGCGTACCGGAGCGGGGCTCGTAGCCGCCGGCGTGCTCGCGAGCGCAGCGGGTGTCATCGCGCTCCGGCAGCGCCGGCCCGGTGCCCGGTTGCGGACGCCGCAGCACCTCGAGGAGCTCGCGCAGGTGCACTCGACCCTGTCCACGTTGCGCGAGGGCGCGACCGTGACCACGAGCGCTGGCCTGCAGGTCTCGGTCCACCGGTTACCGGACCAGCGACTCGATCTGCTGTGGTCGCACCCCGCGCTCGTCCTCGACGATGCGCGGTCGCTCGCGCACCAGCTCTACGAGCGCGTCGAGATCGTCCCCGCGCGGTCGGCGGGCATGGTGCACGTCTTGATCGCGCCACGAGATCTGGCGGCATGAGCTGCTGCCCTGGTTCGCAGCAAGAGGAAGCCCTATGAGTTACGTCATGGTGGATGTCGAGTCGGATGGCCCAGCGCCCGGGTTGTACTCGCTGGTGTGTTTTGGTGCGGTCCTCGTCACGCCGGCGCTCGACCAGACGTTCTATGGCCAGCTCCGGCCGATCAGCGAGGCCTGGCAGCCCGAGGCGCTCGCGATCAGCGGGTTCACGCGCGAGCAACACCTGGGGTTCGCCGATCCCGGCGAGGTGATGACGGCGTTCGCGGCGTGGGTCGCCGAGCACGGTCGGAAGCGGCCAATCTTCATCTCCGACAACAACGGCTTCGACTGGAGCTTCATCAACTACTACGCGCACCGTTATCTCGGTCGCAACCCGTTCGGGTTCAGCTCGCAGAACCTCGGCTCGCTCTACAAGGGTGTCGTGAAGGACACCTTCGCGACGTTCAAGCACCTCCGCGCGACCCAGCACACGCACCATCCGGTCGACGACGCCCGCGGCAACGCCGAGGCGCTGCTGCGCATGAAGCGCGAGCTCGGCCTCAAGATCGCGCTCCACTGAGCGCGCCGCCGGACCGCTACCGGCCCGCGACCGCGGGCGCGGCACAGGGCGGCGCCGTCCCGAGGATCGTCGCG
>JALZOI010000846.1 GCA_030857245.1 Myxococcota bacterium | reverse complement strand
GGTCGCGGCGATCGCGGCACGGGCCCCCGCCCCGGTCGCCAGGCATCCGCATCGCGTGCTGCGCTGGCTCGACGATCACGACGGCGAGCTCGATGCGCGATCGCTGTGGCTCGCCCGGGTCGGCCTCGCCGGCCTCTCCGGCGGCGACACGCTCGGGCTCGCGCAGGCCCGCGATCGGATCCTCGCCCGGCTCGCCGGCGGCTTGCCCGTCGAGCGCGAGCTGCCGGCCTTCCTGCGGTTCGCCGGCCGCAGCGGCGCGCTCGGCAACGCGAGTGGCGAGCAGCTGACTGGCGCGCTCGACAAGCTGCGCGACAAGATCGCGACGACCCGCCGCAAGCGCTCGCCCGTCGAGGCACCCGCGACGCACACGGGCGCGTACGTCGACCTCCAGCTCGCGCACGGGTTCGCGCGCATCGGGCAGCACGAGCGCGCGCGCGCCCTCCAGACGCAGGCGCAGACGACCCTCGCCGCGGTGCTCACCGATCCGGTGCACGGCTACCTGGTCGCCGCCTTCAGCGCGCGCGTCGAGCAGGCGATCGCCGGCCGCCCGCCCGAGACCCCGCTCCCCGACGAGCTCGGTGCGCGGCTCGCCGCCCTCGATCGCGTCGCCCGCTACAAGGTCGATCGGCTGCGCGAGGCCTCACGCATCCTCGAGCCGCTCGAGCGCCCCGACGCGATCGGCGCGTTCAGCAAGCGCCAGCACGACGCGCGGGGGCCGGAGTTCGCCGCGCTCCGGGCGATCACCGACGCGCCGCGCCGCGCCAAGGAGGTCGCGCGCCTGGTCGAGCTCGCGGCGAAGTCCGACGAGGTCGAGAAGGCACGGCTGCTCGATGGCTGCTTCGACGTCCTGCTCGAGCTGCCCGAGGCGCAGGCCGCGCCGATCCTGCTGCGCGCGTGGCCGATCGTCGAGACGCTGCCCGAGCCACGGCGCGCCGTGCTCTACGCCGAGGCACTCGTCGTCGCCGGTCACTTCGGGCGCACCGAGCTCGTGCCCGATCTACTCGAGGCGCTCGGCGCCGCCGTGCGCGTCGTCCCGGGTGGCGAGCTCGATCGCGTGCTCGATCAGAGCCTGCGCGCACTCCGCCGGATCGGCCTGCGCAACGAGATCGCCGAGCTGCTCGCCGGTGTCGAGGCCACGCTCGCGACGTCGAGCGCCGCGGCCGGCTCGAACCTGCGCGCCCGGCTCGCGCTCGCGGGCGGCCTCGCCTTCCTCGGGGACACGGCGCGGGCGCTGCCGATCCTCGACCAGGCACGCAAGACGCTCGGCGAGAGCATGACGTTGACGGCGCGGCTCGATCTCACCCGCGCACTCGCGCAGGCCTACGCGCAGGCGCCGCTCGGCCACGCCCTCGGCGGCATCACCGAGCTCGCGGGCCAGCTCCGGGACATCACCGATAGCTTCGGCACCAACAGCCACTACTGCCTGTCCGTGCTTCACTTCGTCGAGTCGCTCGTCCTCGGCATCACGTCCGATGATCTCGCGCTCGGCGAGGCCGGCCGGCGGTTCGTCGAGGACGACGAGCACCTGATCCGTCGTCGCTTGCACCGTGATCTCGGAGGTTCCTCGTGACAGTCATCGCCCCTGCCGGCGCACCCGCACCCGCTCCCGTCACCGACTCGGTCGATCGCGCCTCGGGCGCCAGCGCCGACGACCTCGCGCGCGAGGCCTCGCAGCTCCGCGACAAGATCAACCGGTTCCGCGTGGCGCTCGGGCGCTACTTCGTCGCGAAGCAGCCGCTGATCGATCTGATGTGCGTCGCGGCCGTGGCGCAGGAGCCGCTGCTGCTCGTCGGGCCACCGGGCACCGCGAAGAGTGACCTCGTCATCAAGTTCAAGGACGCGCTGCAGATCCCCGACGGTGAGTACTTCGAGTACTTGCTGACGCGGTTCACCGAGCCGTCCGAGGTCTTCGGCCCGATCGACATCGCGGAGCTCCGCGCCGGCCGCTACCTGCGGCGCGACCGCGGCAAGCTGCCGACCGCGCGCCTGGTGTTCCTCGACGAGATCTTCAAGGCGAACTCCGCGATCCTCAACTCGCTGCTCACCGTGATCAACGAGCGCAAGTTCTACCAGGACGGCCAGCCCGTCCCGGTCAAGCTGCGCGTCCTGCTCGCCGCGACCAACGAGCTCCCCGAGAACGCGGAGCTCGCCGCGCTCAAGGATCGCTTCGTGCTGAAGGCGGCGTGCCGCTCGGTGCAAGACGAACACTTCGTCGAGCTGATCGACGCCGGCCTCGAGGCGTACACGCAGCGCGAGCTCAACCAGAAGCCATGGATCGAGGGGCACGCGACCCTCGAGGACTTCGTGAAGGCCCACCGCTGGCTGACCCACGTCCTCGCGCGTCGCACGATGTCCGCGGATGGGCGAGAGCTCAAGGACCGCGAGCTGTACTTCTCCGACGAGCTCCTCCGCGAGCTCCGCCGCGTCCTCAAGACGCTGGTCCGCGAGGACGGCGTGTTCGTCTCGGATCGCAAGGTGGTCAAGCTCTACCGGCTGCTCCGCACCCACGCGTGGATCGTCCACGGCGGCGCGGTCGAGCGCGCCGATCTGCGGCTGCTGTCGTACCTCGGCGAGACCCGCGACGAGATCGACCTCCTCGAGGAGAAGGTCCCGAGGTTGCTCGGCCTCTCGTGAGCCTCTCGTGAGCCTCTCGTGAGCCTCTCGTGAGCCTCTCGTGACTCGGGCGGAGCTTCGATCCCAGGCGGAGGTCGCCGGCTGGCTCGCCGCCGGGCTGTGCGTGCGCCGCGTGGTCGCTGACGAGGATGACACCGCCGTCGCGAGCGCGATCATCGCGTGCGCGAGCGAGCTCCCCACGATGCCGCCGCCCGGCGTGATCGCCGACGTCGCCGTGCTGCTCGCCGGCGCCCGGCCGCAACTTGAGGGCGCCGTCACGGCCGATGACTCGCTGCGCGGCGCGCTCCGCGCGTACGACGATGACGTGCTCGGGCGGCTCGTCACCACGGCGCGCTTCGACGACGTGCTCGCGGCGTTCGCGCACCTGCCGCCGGC
>JALZOI010000231.1 GCA_030857245.1 Myxococcota bacterium | reverse complement strand
GCGCGTCGCCGACGCTGCCGCCGCCCACCCCGCCGCGCCGGGTCCGTGCTGCCGCTGTCGTCGCGCCACTCGCGCCGCTCGACAGCGACGACGAGCCCGATGACGAGCCCGTCGAGGCGACCGAGGTCGATCCCAACGCGCACCTGACCGTGCCGGTCGGCGAGTTCGATCACGGCGCGACCCCGGCCGAGCCCGCCAAGCTGCGGATCTCGTACGAGCAGTCGACGATGAAGCGCGACGCGGCGACGGCGCTGCTCGGGATGCCCGAGGCACCGCTGACCGTCGTCAAGGAGACGCCGGTCGAGATGCTGCTCGACGAGAGCGCCGCGCAGCTCGTGCGCGGCGACCCGACGAACATCGATCCGACCGCGCGCTTCGAGCGCGGTGATCCCACGCTCGGGCCCGACGCCACATCCATCGACGCGCCGCATGCCCGCACGGGCGCGCCCGGCGGCAAGCTGCGTACGCAGGCGGCGCTCCGCCGCAAGCGCGGCATCGGCGGCGACGTCCGCTACGTCGCGACCGCCCTGTTCGGCGTGCGGCGGGCGCGCCGCGAGATCGCCGCCCTCGAGACGCAGCAAGCGGCCCGCCAGAAGGAGCGCGCCCGCCACCTGCTCACGCTCGGCCGCGCCGCCGCGGTCGCCGACGGCTACGACCACCCGGCGCTCAACCGCGCGCGCGAGCAACTCGGCGACATCGAGGACGAGCGAGCGCGTCACGCCGCGCAGGTCACGGCGGCGGACTCCGAGCTGTTGCGGGTCCGCAACGACCGCGACTTCAAGATCAAGCAGCACCTCCACGACGTCGCGAAGCTCGACGCCGCGCTGGCGGACGTCACGAAGAAGCTCGAGCCGCTGGAGAAGGAGGCCACCGCGGTCGCGCGCCGCGCCGCCGCGCTCCACGAGTCCCTGCGCCGGATCGACGCGCAGATCGCCGCGACCGAGGCCAGCAAGGTCGCGGTCAACAAGTCCAAGCTCGATCCCGCGTCGATCCAGGCCGAGCTCGCCACGCTGAAGGCGGACCGCCAGTCGGTGACGCGCGAGGAGCCGGTGATGGCCGCCGAGCTCGACGCGCTCAACCCGCGGATCGCGGCCCTGGTGTCGGCCCGCAGCGAGGCGCGCAAGCAGAAGATCGAGCTCGAGACCGCTGAGCAGGAAGATCAGCGGCGCGCCGCGGAGCTGCTCGCGGCGATCGGCGCGAAGCGCAAGGTCGTCGATCGGGCGGCCAGCGACGCCGAGGCGCTGCGCGACAAGATCCTGCTCGAGCTCGGGGAGCGGATCTACGTGGATCGCCCGGCCAGCATGACCGCGCAGCTGTCGCCGGTCGACTCGATCGACGTCGAGCTCGGCACGTCCGATCGCCGGCTCATGGAGCTCCGCGAGATCCTGTCGTCGGTCGACAAGGCCAAGCTCGCCCGCGGCATCGCGGTGATCGTCCTCGTGCTCGCGGCCGTCGGCTCGCTGGTGGCGTGGCTGATCTATCTGTTCGGCTGAGCGCGGCGGCGCGCGCCGCTCAGGACGCGATCAGCCGCTCGATGTGATCGAGCGCCGAGAGCGCCAGCACGACGCGCGCGGCGCCGAGCAGCAGGGCGAGGCCGCCGAGCGTGATCGCGGCGGCGCCGGCGATCCGGTGGATTCCCGGTGCGGTCCGCCGGCCGTAGCCGACCCAGCCGGTGCCGATCGCCGCGATCCCGAGACCGATGGCGACGAAGGCGCCCGGGGCACGGCAGGTCGTGGCGAGCAGGGCGAGGCCGGCGAGGGCGAGCGCGAGGCGCTGCATGGTCCCGACGCTAGCCGCCCGCGGGCACCAGCTCCAGTTTTCGCCCCCGGAACGTACCAGCCATCCCGACCGCCGCGTCGCGCCGCGTGACCCGGAGGGCGCAAGTGTGCTAAAGGCCGGCCATGTCCGACGAGATCCGTGCTGGCTTCTGCGCGATCGTCGGGCTCCCGAACGTCGGCAAATCCACCCTGCTGAACCAGGTGCTGGGCCGCCGGCTGGTCGCGGTGTCGGCCAAGCCGCAGACCACCCGGGATCGCGTGGTCGGCGTCCACACGATCGCGCTGCCCGGCGAGACTCCCGATCGCGCGCAGATCGCCTACGTCGACACGCCCGGCGTGCAGGACGGCCGCGGGCCGCTCCGCCGCTACATGCGCGACGCCGCGATGACCGCGGCCGCCGATGCCGACGTCGTGCTGCTGCTGATCGACGCCACGGATCGCCGGGGCCGCACCCCGGAGCGCCTCGCCGAGGCCCATTTCGGTTCGATCGGCGCCGCGCTCGGCGACGCCAGCCGCGCGCACCCGATCGTCATCGGACTCAACAAGATGGACCGGATCAGCAAGCCCGAGCTGCTGCCGCTGATGGCGGCCTGGGCGAGCTTCGCGCCGGACGTCGACGTCGTGCCGCTGTCGGCGTCGCGCGGCGACAACGTCGACGAGCTCGAGCGCGTGATCGCGCGCCGGCTGCCGCCCGGGCCCGCGCTGTTCCCCGACGACATGATCACGGATCGCTCCGAGCGCTACATCGCGCAGGAGATCATCCGCGAGCAGCTCTACCACCAGCTCGGCAAGGAGCTGCCATACGCGTGCGCCGTCCAGGTCGAGACCTGGAACGAGCGCCCCGACAAGAAGGAGCTGACGATCGGCGCGGTGATCATCGTCGAGCGCGATTCGCAGAAGCCGATCGTCGTCGGCCGCGCCGGCCACCGGATCCGCGAGCTCGGCATCGCGGCGCGCGAGGCCCTCGCCGAGGCGCTCGAGCGCGATCCCGGCAAGGTGCACCTCAGCCTGTTCGTGAAGGTGATGGCGGAGTGGAGCCGCGGCGAGGCCGACCTCCGCCGGCTCGGATACACGCCCGAGGGCGGTGGAGAAGCAGTATGACGACACCACTCCTCGCGATCATCGGCCGACCCAACGTCGGCAAATCGACGCTGTTCAATCGCCTCGTCGGCGGCCGCCCCGCGCTCGTCCACGACACGCCCGGGCTGACGCGCGATCGCCGCTATGGCGACGCCGACTACTTCGGCACACCGCTGCGGATCGTCGACACCGGCGGCCTCGATCCCGACGCCGCGCGCGAGGTGATCGGCGCGGGCATCCATCGCCAGGCGATGCGCGCGATCGGCGAGGCCGATGCGCTGCTGCTCGTCGTCGACGGCCGCGCCGGGATCTCGGCCGTCGACCACGACCTCGCGCAGCAGCTGCGCTCGACCGGCAAGCCGGTGTTCCTCGCCGTCAACAAGATCGATCACACGGTCGTCGATGACCTCGTGCACGACTTCCACCAGCTCGGCCTCGGCGTGCCGTACGCGATCTCGTCGGCGCACGGCCGCGGCATCGACGCGCTGCTCGAGGCGATCGTGGAGGCAACGCACCCGGGCAAGCACGCGAGTCGCGACCTCACCGACGACACCGCGAGCCGTGACGAGGAGTGGGACCCGCTGGGCGCGCTCACCGACGAGGAGCTCGCGGAAGCCGGGGAGGCGGAGCTCGACGACGAGGCCGCCGCCGCCGCCGAGCTCGCCCGCCAGGAGGCCGAGGCCGCGCGCGAGGCGGCCAAGCCGCTGCGCGTCGCGTTCGTCGGCCGGCCGAACGCCGGCAAGTCCGCGCTCAGCAACCGGCTGCTCGGAGAGGAGCGCTCGCTCGTCCACCACGCCGCCGGCACGACGACCGATCCCGTCGACACGCCGTTCTCGATCGGCGGTCGCGACTACGTACTCGTCGACACCGCCGGGATCCGCCGCAAGGCGAAGATCGACGCCGAGATCGAGAAGATCGCGGTGACGATGGCGATCAGCCAGATCGAGCGCGCCGACGTCGTCGTCCTCGTGATCGACGCCGCCCTCGGGCCGGCCGAGCAGGACGCGCGGATCGCCGGCATGGTCGAGGCCGCGGGCCGCGCGCTCGTGATCGCGCTCAACAAGAGCGACCTGATCTCGGGAGACAAGGCGAAGGCCGAGCTCCGCGAGCTCACGAAGGACACGTTCCACTTCCTCGAGTGGGCGCCGACCGTGCTGCTCTCCGGCCAGCGGGGCGATGGCGTCGATCGACTGCTCGATCACGTCGAGCAGGTCGCCCGCGAGCACCGCAAGCGGGTCCCGACGGCGCAGCTCAACCGCTTCTTCGCGGAGGTCATCGAGGAGATGCCGCCGCCGCTGCATCGCGGGCACGCGGTCCGCATCAACTACATCACGCAGCCGCGCGCCAAGCCGCCGACCTTCGTATTGTGGGCGAACTCGCCCGACGGCCTGTCGCCCTCGTACAAGCGGTTCATCTCGAACCGGCTGCGCGAGCGCTACGGCTTCCGCGGCACGCCGCTGCGGATCGCGGTCAAGGAGAAGAAGAACCGCAACTGAGACCGGCGCGACCAACCGCGCCGCTCAGAAGAAGCCCCAGCGGTGGGTCGCGCGGAAGCCGACCGTGACCACCGTGACGTCACCGCCGAAGCTCGCGAGCCGGACCTCGAGGCCGTACGAGCGGGATCGGCTCCGCAGCCAGTCCGCGCCGCCTCCCACGACGAGCACGAAGTGGGTGCCGCTCTCGATCGGCCCGCCGCCCGTCGTGACCGTGCCGAGGCCGCCGAACGCGTAGGGCACGACGGTGAGCACGTCGAACCGGAACACGACGCCGGCGTCGGCGAGCAGGGCGTACGAGGTCGGGGTCTGCTGGGCGGTGTTGCCGCCGCGGAACACCCCGCCAGCGAGCTCCCCGCGCAGGCCAACGTCGCTCCCGATCATCCGCTCGTAGGCGACCGAGATCGCCCCGCCCCCGTCCGGGGACACCGCCGGGGGCTCCATGCCCTCCATGGCGACCTCGCCGACGGCGGAGAACGTGGCGTATCCGAGGCCCACCGAGAGGGCCTGCTCGGTGTCGGCGACGGCGAGCCCTGGCTGCAGCCCGAGCGCCCCCCCGAGGAGCAGCGCGACTCGCAGGGGAGCTCGCCCGGGACGCGCGCGCGGGGTTCCGAGCCTCACGTCTGCATAGTAGGCAACTCTGGGTCCCGTGGCCTGGTCCAAGGGTGCGAATTGACGCCCGACCGACCCCGGTGCTACATCCGCCCGAACCCTGATGGCCGACCCCGACGTCTCCAAACCTGCCGAGCCCCCCAAGCCCGTGCATATCGGCGGCGAATCGATCGCCGACCGGATCCTTCCGCACCTCAAGAAGATCGTGATCGGCGTGATCGTGCTGGCGGTGATCCTGAGCATCTTCTTCGGCTTCCGCAGCTACCAGCAGAGCAAGCAGGCCGCGGAGACCGAGAAGCTCGCGAAGGTGCTGTCGCTCGCGCAGCGCCCCGTCGCGGCGCCGGGCGCCCCCGAGGACAAGAACACCCCGACGTTCGCCGATCCCAAGGCGCGTGCGACCGCGCTCCTCGACGAGCTGGCGAAGCAGGGCACGAGCTCGCTCGGCGCGGCCTTCCGCGGCGGGCTGCTGCTCGATGCGGGCAAGGTCGACGATGCGATCGCCGAGTACCGCAAGGGCACGACGGCCGCTGGCATCGAGGGGCTCGCGGCGCGCGAGGGCCTCGGGATCGCACTCGAGACCAAGGCGGTCGCCGAGCAGGATCCCGCCGCCAAGCAGAAGCTGCTCGAGGAAGCGCTCGCGGCGTTCGTCGCGATGCAACCCGACGACGCCGGTCCGCGCCGTGGCTACGCGCTCTACCACCAGGCGCGCCTGCACGAGGTGATGGGCAAGCCGTCCGAGGCGAAGGCGCTCTACGAGCGGGCCCAGGAGAAGGCCGCCGCGTCGGCGGAGCTCTCGGCGCTGGTCGAGAAGCGGCTCGCGGGTCTCGGAGCTTCGTGACCCTCATGAAGCTCGTCGCCGGTGCCACCGTTGCGATCCTCGCCGCCGCCACCGCGGGTTGCGTGCGAGTGCCGCCGCAGAGTGCCGATGCAATGAGCGCCGTCCCGCGCGAGCCGCTCGGCGAGGATCGGCTGTCGCTGAAGTGGAAGTTCGTCACGGCTGATCGCCGCACCGAGGTCACGCCGCAGGAGTTCGCGGAGGCCGCGGTCTATCGCGACACCGTGTACACCGGCTCGGCCAGCGGCTGGTTCTACGCGCTCAAGACCGACACCGGCGCCGTGCGCTGGCGCAAGGAGCTCGGCGCCGTGCTGACCGCGCCGCTCGTGCAGGCGGGCGTGGTCTACGTCGGCACGGCCGACGGCACGCTGCTCGCGCTCGATAGCCAGACCGGTGCCGAGAAGTGGCGCTACCAGAGCCGCGGCCCGATCGAGCAGCCGCCGGTCGCCACGATCGACATCGTGGTGTTCGCGAACGAGGCCGACCAGGTCGTCGCCGTGGACTCGATCACCGGCAAGTTCAAGTGGCAGCACAAGAGCGAGACGCCCGAGGAGTACACGCTGCGCGGCCATGCCGGCGTCACCATCGACGGTGACCTCGTGTACACCGGGTTCTCGAACGGCACGATGGTCGCGCTCCGCAAGGACACCGGCTCGGTCGCGTGGTCGACCTCGCTCAAGGCCGACGCCGATCGCTTCATGGACGTCGACGCGACGCCCCTCGTGATCGACGATCGCGTCTACACGTCATCGTCCTCGGGCGGCGTCTACGCGCTCGACAAGACGACGGGCCTCGTGCGCTGGCGCCTGCCGTTCTGGGACGCCGCGATGCCGAGCTCGACGGGGAACGTCGGCGGCCTCGCCACCGATGGCAAGCTGCTCTACGCGAGCGTCGCCGATCTCGGCACGTACGCGCTCGATCTGTCGGGCAACGTGCTGTGGCGGGTCGGCGCGCGCAACGGCGGCGAGCCCGCCACGCCGATCGTGTGGAACGAGCTGCTCGTCTACTCGCTCGCCGAGGACGGCATGTTCGTCGCCGATCGCCGCACCGGCAACACGCTCGAGTACTTCGATCCCGGTGACGGCGTGTCCGCGCAGCCGACGATCACCGGGGATGGCCGGCTGTTCGTGATGAGCAACCGCGGCATCCTGTACGCCTTCGATCTGGATTGACACGAACCGATCGCAACTCGGTCGGCGCGCAGCGCCGATCGAGTTCACCCTACGTGGCAATCCCCCCGCGCAGCGGGGCTGACCCGGATGACATGACTCGGTCGGCGCGTAGCGCAGATCGAGCTCACAGCGGATCGCTGAACGCCGGCGCGGGCCGGGCGATCAGGTAGCCCTGCAGCAGGTCGCAGCCCAGGTCGGCGAGGACCTTCGCCTCGGCCTCGGTCTCGACGCCTTCGCCGACCACCATCGTGCCTTGCTGCCGACACAGCTCGGTGACGGAGCGGATCAGCCGCTGCTTCATCGGGTGCTGGTCGACATCGCGCACGAGCGACATGTCGAGCTTCACGAAGTCGGTGTCGAGGGGGCTGAACGTGCTCATCCGCGCGTGGCCACCGCCGAGATCGTCGATCGCGATCCGGAAGCCGAGCTCGCGCAGCTCGGCGACCCGGTAGCGGAGGTCGAGCTCGCCGTCGAGCGAGGTCCGCTCCGTGATCTCGAGGACGACGCGCGACGCGACCCGCGAGAGCGGCGAGAACGCGCTGGTCAGCTGCCGGTCGAAGAGATCCAGCAGGTGGAGGTTGATGAACACGAGCCCGCGCTCGGGTGGCGCGGTCGCGATCACCTTGGCGCTGCACGCACGGATGGCGCGGCCAAGCGTCGGGAGGCGCTCGAGCCGCTCGGCGGCATCGAGGATCGCGCCGGGGTGCGGCAGCGATCGATCCGCGGAGCGGAGGAGCGCCTCGTAGCCGAACCGCGCGCGCGTGCTCGCGTGGACGATCGGCTGGAAGTGCATCACCAGGCCGGCGAGGCAGCGGTCGAGCTTGGTCTCGAGCTCCTGGAGCTCGAGCCGCACCTCGTCCGCGTCGAGCGTCCCCTGGGGGTACGCGCCGCCAACCTGCGAGATGCCGGCGGACTCGGCGCGCGGCCGGCTCGCGAGCCGCAACGGCGGGAGGTACGGCGCATGACCGTCAGAACGCCCGTCGGTCGGCACGATCGGCATCTTAAACAGATGCGAATCGCCTCGCCAATACGTTTCGCGGGTGCCTCGCTGCGCCTCACTGTCGTCACACGCTCGTCACGCGATGCGTGTGCGCAGGAGCGCCTACCGTCGAGGAATGTGCGTGTTCAGCAGAGGCGGCGCAGGTGCTCGCGGAACTCGGCGACGACGAGCGATGCCGGGTGCTTGTCGAGCTCGCTGCTGATCGTGTCATCCACGATCGGGAGGTCGAGGACGAGGCGGTAGAGCATCAGGCACGCACGGCTGGACAGCGGGATGAAGCGCGCCTCGCCCGTCATCGTGACGTTCGATGACTCGGGCGTCGCCCACAGCACCGTCAGCGTCTTGGGATCGTAGCTGTACTCGAGGGTGTAGCCGAGCGACCCCCGCTCAAGCCGGCGCGTGAACGCGACCTTGTTCGGGCGCTGGTCGGCGTGGCGCGTCAGGATCCGGGCCTGCTGGACGATCGGCAGCCAGCGCGGGATCTCGACGGCATCCGCGAACACCTCGTACGCCACACCCGCGCCGACAGTCAGCGTCGTCGAGACTTCGCTGGTGATGGGAGAAAGCACAGGGGCAAAGGCGAGGGCGGCGGCCATGGGGAACATCCTTTCGAGCTCGCTCTCCTCCTGAGCAACCGCGATACCAAGCCGAAACCCGCGCCGGCGACCAGGTTCCGCCCACTTGAGAGCGAGTCCGTCCGGGAGACCCGACTACGGCAGTAGCCATCGGCGTGATCGGACGCCGCTAACGGTTGTCCCCACGCGGAGTCCCACCGGAGGGTTCGACAGGTCTGTCGACACCAGCTCGCATCCGCCGCGGCTGGCAGCGCGGGCACGACCACGTCCAGCGCACGACGGGCTCGCCGAGCTGGTAGCACTCGATGGCGCTGCCACAGCGCCGGCACGGCTTGTCCGTCCGGCCGTAGACGAAGTAGCGATCGTCGCCGGGCGCGTCGCCTGCGAGCCGCTGGCGCGTCGTACGCGGTCCGTGGCCGAGATTGTCGAGCATGAGCTCGCGCCCGGTCGTGAACAGGGCGTCGAGCTCGCGCTCCGAGAGCGCGCCGACGAGGGTGCGCGGATCGACCTCGCGCAGGAACAGCACCTCCGACTTGTAGACGTTGCCGATCCCGCTGGCGACGCGCTGGTCGAGCAGGATGTCGGCGAGCGTGCGCTGGGGGTGCACCACCGCACGCGCCGCGGCCTGCCGGCTATCGAAGTCGTCACCCAGGACGTCGGGCCCGAGCGTCGCGAGCGCCTGGCCCCGCATCGGCGCCCGCCGGTGCGAGATCTCGACGGTCGGCGTCGTCAGCCACAGGTAGACGCCATCGACCGTGGTCAGGGCGAGCGAGACCCGGCCCGGCGACGTCCGCGCCAGCGCCGCCTCACCCGCGGCGCGATCGTGGAACCGCACGCGGCCGTTCATCCCGAGGTGCATGCGGAGGTACGCGCCGTCGTCCAGCGTCACGACGAGGTGCTTGCCGTGCGGGATCACGCTGACCACCGTGCGCCCCGCGATGTCGCGGAGGAGACCCTGCGTCGTCACGCGCTCGAGCCGCTTGCCGACCAGGCGCGGCCCGAGCTGCGCGGCGATCTTGTGGATGGTGTCGCCCTCGGGCATCGCTAGACCAGCTCGGTGTCGTCCTCGACGTCATCCTCGGCGTCATCGTCGGGGTCGCCCGGGTCCGCGAGCGGCGCGGCGACGACGAGCGCGGTCGGGGTGAACACCGGGACGGCCGGCGCGACGGTCGGCGGGACGCCCGGCGAGACGCCCGGGATGGGGGCGCGGATCACGAGGCCGCGGTAGTCGATCCGCGCGCCGGCCGCGAGCAGGCCGCGGGCGAGCGGCGAGTCCTGCGCCGCCACGCCGTCGATC
>JALZOI010000845.1 GCA_030857245.1 Myxococcota bacterium | reverse complement strand
CAAGCGCGCACGCTTGGGTACCCGTTCGACGGACCCCGTCTCTAGCCGCCGCGCCGCCGCCATGGCTGGCGGGCTGGACCTCTCGGACCGGCCCGGCGAGGCTCCAGTGCCGTGGACCTCAGCAAGATCGCCGACGAGCTCGACGGGATCGAGCGTCGCTTCGCGCCGGGCGGCGACGTGAGCCCGTCGGCGTGTGTGAAGCAGCTCGCCGAGTGGCGCACGCGCGAGGCCGATCGCGAGGAGGTGTGCAGCACTGGCAACGCGACGGCGGCGTGGCTCCTCCTGCGCCTGTGCGGCCGCTACGGGATTCGGCCGTTCCGCCGTCCGCGGCAGAAGCCGACGACGATCTGCCTGCACGCGCCGGCCGGATTCGTTTCGAAGGTCTTGTGGCCTCAAGTGCAGGAGTCGGCGCGCGTGTTCGCGACGGCGCACGCGGAGCTGACCGGCGACATCATCACGAAGTGGCTCGGCGCGGCGGTGGCCGACGAGACGATCTTCGTCGACGAGATCGCCTCGCCGTCCCGGTAGTTACGCCGCGACCTCGATGGCTTCTGCGACCGTCTTCGACGCCTCCCACGGTCGCCGGATGATCTCGCGCTGCTCCTCCGTGAGCGCGGCCCGCGTCGCGGTCCAGCGCTTCGGAGACAGCTCGAGCATGCGCGTCGTCGACCAGTGCGGCGCGAGCCTGAGGATCTCCTCGAGGTAGGCCTGCGGCTCGATGCCATGCAGCGCGCACGAGGCGATGAGCGAGCGGAAGACGGCGTACCAACGCAGGCCGTTCGGGTTCTCGAAGAACGTCCAGTTCCGACGGCCGAGCACCAGGTGGCGGAGCTGTTGCTCGCTCAGGTTGTTGTCGATTCGCAGCCGGCCGTCGGCGAGGAAGCGGCGCAGTCCCTCACGCTGGTTGTCGTAGTAGGTCAATGCGGCGGCCAGCGGCGTCCGCGGGGTCGCGCGATGGCGGGTCCGCGCGATCCACGCATCGAAGAGCTCGAGCACAGGCGTGGCTCGCTTCGCTCGCGCGGCGGTTCGCGCCGGCATGGCGATGCCGAGCGTCTCGCGTTCGACTTGGAACAACCTCGACAGGATCGCCAAGGCCTCGTCGGCGAGCGCTGGGTCCGTGTCCTTGCAGTACCAAAAGTACCTTCGTACGTGGGCCCAGCAATAGACGTTCAGCAGTCGCTCACGATGGAGCGCGTCGTAGATCGACGCGGCGTCCGAGAGCAGCGCTCCCTGGAAGCCCTCGAGCAACGTAGCGATCGACGCGCTCGTGTGCTCGCGCACAGCGCGGAAGATCACGTGGTCGCGATCGGCGAGGAAGACGAAGACATGCCAACGCGCGCACTTGCCGTGTTGCCGCACGGGTGCCCCGGTGGCGTCGGTCGCGATGCAGTGCGCCGTCGCGCAGGCGTCGACCATCATCGCGTCGACGATCCGATAGACGTAGTCGTACGCCTCGCCGAGCCACCCGCATTGCGTGGAGCGCGGCAGGTAGAAGCCCTGCCGAGGCGACGCGCGCTCCTGACGGTGAAGCGGCATGAGCAAGTCGTACTTGGCGAGCATGATCTGCACGATCAGGCTCGGGTCCGCCATCGTGCGTGGCCATACGCTGGGCGGGATCTCCGCGGCGACGATCGTGCGCGGCGCGCCGGGCTCGAGCTTCACCCACTTCGTGGTGACGATACGAAGAACGAAGTGACTCGCCTGTCGGTAGGCGATCCGATCGGACGTCTCCTCGCCGATGCGCACGTACCCCTCGCCGCCGGCGGCGACGACCTCGGGCGGATCGACGATGACCGGCTCGACGGGCAGGTGGGCGAAGTCGACGCGACCGCGCCGGCCGTGCCCCTTGCGCTTCTTCTTCGGCGGGGCCTCCGGCTTCGTCGAAGGCGCGGTCTCGCTGGGCGCTGCGCCCTCATCGCCCGTCGCCTCGCTAGCGTCGTCGCCCCTCGCGTCGTTCGCGGGCGGAGCGAGGCTTGCGAGGACCTGTTCGAAGACGATCTGCAGCTGCTCGCGGGGCGCGTGCTCCGGCTCGTTCGGCCTCTGCTTCAGGCACGCGACGCGGTAGCGCTCGAGGTCGGCAGCCTGAAGCGTGCACAGCTTGTTGAGCTCGTGGAGCTGCGCCTTCAACTCGTCATTCTCCGCGCGGAGCTTCGTCAGCTCCGCGTCGGTCGACGTGCATGACTCGCAGCTCGCAGGCACGTGCTCTCGATAGTGATCATCTCGATCCGCGCAAGGTGCGTCGTGCGATTTGCTATGCGGCGCGAGCCGTCGCGCGTGCACGACGAAGGCACGCCTCATCGATCCCGTCGAGCAGCGCGGCGAGCTCCTCCCGGCGCACCGTGACGCGAGCCGCGCCAGCCGGGATCGCGAGAGGGATGCGATACGTTCCCCGATCGAGTCGCTTGTAGAAGACGCAGTAGCCCTTGCCGTCGTGCCAAAGCAGCTTCACGTGCGTGCGACGGCGGTTGTGGAACACCACCACCGTGCTCGACTTCGGGTCCTCGCCCAACTGGTCGCGCACGATCGCCGCGAGCCGGTCGAACGAGAGGTGAAGACTCACCGGCGCCGTCGCCACGAAGATCGACTTCGGCAGCGCGATCATCGTCGGACCTTCCCGAGCGCGCCGACGATCGCGACGACGGCTCCGGCATCGAGCGCACCACGACCGCGGACGACGCCCCCGCGCGTCTCGATCTCCCAGGTCCATCCCTCGGGCTCGGCCGCCGGAGCGCCGACAGGAATCACCTCGACCAACTCGACATCGGCACGAGCCAGCTCTGCGCCCGGCGGGCCGCCAACGCCGCGCGCCCAGTTGAAGAGCGTCGTGTCCGAGATCCCCTGCTCCGCCGCGAACGCACGGGCACTCCGCCCGCTACGCCGCCACGCCCTCACGATGCGCGCACGCGCCCGACCGTCGCGATGTTTCGTCATCCCACCGGGGTACGAGGTTCCGCCAGCTCAGCGGATACGTGGTTCGCCGAACGGGTACGCGAGCGCCGGGTTGTACACCC
>JALZOI010000844.1 GCA_030857245.1 Myxococcota bacterium | reverse complement strand
GCGCAGCGCGGCGAGCACCTCGACGAGCGGCAGCCCGATCACGTTGGTGACCGAGCCGTGGACCTCGCGGACCAGCGCCGCGCCGATGCCCTGGATCGCATACGCGCCGGCCTTGCCGCGCCACTCCCCGCTCGCCACGTAGTCGGCGAGCGTCGCGCCGTCGAGGTCGATCATGGTGACGTCGGTCGACACCAGGCCTTCGCGGATCACCGTGCGCTCCTCGCGCTCCCCGATCAGCACGAACGCCGTGATCACCTGGTGCGTCTTGCCCGACAGCCAGCGCAGCATCTTCGCGGCCTCCTCGGGGCTCTCGGCCTTGCCGAGGATCGCGCCCTCGAGCGTCACCGTGGTGTCGGCCGCGAGCACCCACATCTCGTTGTGACGCGCGATCGAGATCGCCTTGCTCCGCGCGATCCGCGCGACGTAGGCGGCCGGCACCTCACCGGCCTGCGCACTCTCGTCGACGTCGGCGGGATGGACCTCGAGCGTGAAGCCCACGCGCTCCAGCATCTCCCGGCGCCGGGGCGACGCCGAAGCGAGTAACAACGGCGCGCTCAACGCGGAGGCTTGATCGCCTTGACGGGCGAGGTCTCGAAGTTCAGCTCGACCGAGATGCCATCGACGAACCGCGGCTTGGTGCCGTCCAGCGCCTCGGTGCACTGCACGGTACCCATGTCCGCGTACTCGGTGCCATCACCGTCGATGCAGATGTCGACGGTCTTGTCCTCGTCGTCGGGGTTGGAGTCGCAGTAGGCCTCGAGGCCGTCCTGATCGACGTCGATGTCGGGCGTGCGGCAGCCCGCGTACTTCTCACCGATCGCCGGCTTCGCCTTCGGCAGCGCGAGCAGCGGGCCGAGCAGGTTCGCGAACGTCGCATCGAGCAGCGAGTTCTCGGGGAGCAGCCCGATCTGCTCGACCTCGAGGCCGCGGATCGTGTCCGCGGTCTTCGAGTCGATCACGCCGCCGAGGCGGCCGCCGCGCAGCACGATCTTGCCGTTCTCCTCGACGACCCGCGCTTCGATCTGCGCGCCCGTGATGCGGAGGTCGAGCGAGATGCCGTTGGTGACCGGGATGTTGACGCTGAAGATCGACGGGCCCGCGTTGAGCATGAGCGTGCCGTTGACCTCGGAGATCACGCCATCGTGGAACGTGATGACCGGGGCGCCGTCGGCGAACGACAGCGGGTCGAGGTGGACGTCCTGCAGGTTCGCGGGATCGAACGGGCTGCACGCGGTGGACGTCGCATCGCCGGTGCGATCGGCGACGCCATCGCAGTCGTTGTCGAGGCCGTCGCCGCAGATCTCGGCGGCGCCCTTCTTGACGGTCGCCAGGGTGTCATCGCAGTCGCCGTCCGCGACGGTCTGGCCGTCCCCATCGCCATCGGTCGTATCCGTCGACGGCGCGTTCTGCGCGTCCTCGTCGGCGAGCCCATCGCAGTCGTCGTCGCGGCGGTTGCCGGCGATCTCGGTGGCGCCGGGAGAGATCGTCGCCTCCTTGTCGTTGCAGTCACCACCCTCCACGTACGGCTTCTCGCCGTCGAGGTCGGTGTCCTCGGCGTACGCGCCGAGGTAGATGGCGAACTTCACGCAGGTGTCCTTGGCGGCGGCCTGCAGATCGAAGAACTCGATCGGGATCACGATCTCGTACGCCGCCAGCGCGTCATCGATCGCGCTCTTCGCGATGCTCGAGACCGCGGCGAGCTTGTTGTCGGGCTTGCCGTCGCGGTCGAGGTCGAAGCCATCGGCGGCCGAGCCGATCTCGAGCTTCGAGATCACCTGGGGCTGCGAGCCCGCGTACGCGGTGATCGGATCGCCGGTGCACTCGGGCTTCGGCTCGAACAGATCGCCGTTATCATCACTGCCGCAGGCCGCGGCCGCGACCATGCTGAGGGCTGCGATCCATGACCTCTTCCCGATCTGCTTCCTCATCGCCGCGCACTTGACCACGGGCGATCCGGCGCGGTCAACGGCCATTGCTGAGCGGGCCCCTCATGGCAGGATGGCGCCATGCGTCGAGGGTTCGTCCACGCCACGGTGCTGGCGATCACGCTGGCCGTCGCACCCGTCGCCGCGCACGTCGCGCCGTCCGTCGACGACAACAACCGCTACCTCAAGGTGTCGCCCGCGGCCGACAGGATCCGCCTCGCGTACACCGTGTTCTTCGGCGAGGTGCCGGGCGCGCAGACCCGCCGCACCATCGACGCCAACCGCGATGGCACGATCAGCGAGGCCGAGAGCGAGCGCTTCGCGACCGGGCTCGCGGCCGAGGTGGCGGCGTCCCTCGAGGTCGAGGTCGACGGCCGCCCCTACCGCGTGACCTGGGCGGTGGTCGCCGCGGGGATGGGGTCGGCGCGGACCACGGCAGGATCGTTCTCCGTCGACCTGGTGGCCTACTTCTGCCTCGCCGAGCCGCGCGGCCCGCATCGCCTCCGGCTGCGCGATCGGTTCCGGGTGCCCCGGCCCGGCGAGACCGAGGTCAAGCTCGAGGACGGCCCCGGCATCCGGCTCGACCGCGCGCGGATCGGCGCGCTCCCCGATGTCGCCGGCGAGTTCAAGTTCGTGGGACCCGGCGGCCCGCTCGCGGAGGACGGGCTCGAGCTCACGTTCACGGCCGACGCGCACGCGCCCGTCACGCGCGACGCGATCTGCACCGCGCCAGCGCCGAGCCGCGGGCTGCTGCGCGGGCTCGCGATCGCGGCGGCCGCGGTGCTGGGTTGCCTGCTGGCGGTCGCGGTGGTCGTCGTCGGCAAGCGCCGGCGCCGGCGTCACAGCTTGCGGAAGTAGTCACCGACCACCGCGAGGTCGACGAGCTCGAGCGCCTCGTCGAGCAGGCGCCCCGCGGGTCCGACGAACGGCTTGCCTGCGAGGTCCTCCGAGGAGCCTGGCTGCTCGTCGATCATCACGCGCGCCCGCGCGGAGCCCTCGCCGAACCCCGCTGCGTCGCGTGCTGATGGAGCGGACAGCCCCGGCACGTCGGGACCGCGGCGCGCAGCGCCGGCCGCGCGGTGCTACAG
>JALZOI010000230.1 GCA_030857245.1 Myxococcota bacterium | reverse complement strand
GCTCGGTCCTGCCCGCCTGGTCGGCCAGCACGGCGAGCCGGCTCGCGACCGCAGCCAGGCTCGGCCCCTTGCGATCCGCGAGCTGGTCGAACAACCGCTCGAGCGTCCCGGGCACCGCGGCCGCGACGACCTCCTCGACGCGCGCGACGATCAGCGCACGCTCGGTCGGCGTGACGCGGCCATGGAGCTGGTCGAAGACCGGCAGCGAGAGCAGCGGTCGGTCGCTCGCCGCGGTCGCGTACGCCAGGGCGGCGAGGTACTCGGTGCGCTCCGCGTCGCCCTCGATCGCCTTCTCGCCGCGCAGCAGCAGCGGCAGCGCGGTCGCGTAGTCGCCCTGGTAGTTGCGGGTGATGCCGAGGAACAGCTCCGCGCGCTGGGTCAGGCCATCCGGGACATTGGCCGCGATCACCTCCTGCAGGACCTTCGCAGCCGCGTCGAACCTGCGCTCCTTGAGCGCCGCGATGCCGGCGTAGAGCTGCGCCCACGGGACGATCGGGTCGTCGGGGTAGTCATCGATGATCTGCCGGAACTCGCCGCTGCCCTGGCCGTCCCGGAGGAACTTGCTCCGCGCCTCCTGGAACCGGTTACGCGCCTGGGCGTCGCCGCTCTGCGGCACGTCGGGGACGAGGGTCTTGCGCGTACCGCGCGGACAGCCCGCGAGCAGCACCACGAACAGGAGGACGTAGGCGCGGGCGGCGATTCTCACGGCTCGACGATAGCGATGCGAGCACGTCCCTGCAAATCGGAGTAAGAACCTGTCATGTCTCGCACTGATCGCCTCACCGCGGACCTCGAGCGCGGCTTCGAAGCTCTCGAGGAGGGCAACGTCGACGCCGCCGCCGCCATCGTGGAGCGCTGCCGCAAGATCGACAGCAAGAACCCCGACGTGGTCACGCTGGCCGCCGCCGTGGCCGATGCCCGGGGGGACGCCGTGGAGGCCCTGGCGCAGTACCGCAGCCTCGTGAAGCTGCGTCCGGACGACCCGATGCCGCGCATCTGTGTCGCCCGGCTCGAGCTCCACGACCTCGGCGACCCGGATGCCGCGCTCGACACCGTGGACGCCGCCTTCGACTTCATCGACGAGGAGGCCGATCTCGTCGAGGCGATCTACGTCAAGACCGAGGCCCTGCTCATCCGTGGCGACGCCGCCGAGGCCCGCCAGGCGCTCTCCGAGCTCGCCTCCTCGGTCGTCGACGACGCCGAGCTGGCCCTCGATCTTGCCGAGCTCGCGATCGCCGCGGAAGATCCCGTCGGGGCCACGCGTTGGATCGAGGCCGCCCGCAAGGCGGATCCCGAGATGGAGGCTGACGCGCTCCATGCGCTCGGGCGCGTCCACGAGCTCACGGATCACAAGGCGGCGATGGTCGCGGCCTGGCAGCAGGTCCGGCTGCTCGACGCCAAGGCGCCGCCGCCCGCGATCCAGGTCAGCGACGACCGGGTCGAGCAGATCGCGCTGGCGACCCTCGCCGAGCTCCCCGCCAACATCCGCGCGCACCTCGAGCGCGTGCCGATCCTGATCGACGAGCTGCCCTCGGAGGAGCTCGTCGCCGACGGCCTCGATCCGCGCCTGCTCGGCCTGTTCCAGGGCAGCCCGATGCCGGAGGACGGCGCGCTCGCGCCGACGGTCACCAACATCCTGCTGTTCAAGCGCAACCTCGAGCGCGAGGCCCTCGACGAGGATCACCTCGCCGAGGAGATCCGGATCACGGTGCTCCACGAGACCGCGCACTACTTCGGGCTCGACGAGGACGACCTCGAGAAGCTCGGCCTCGACTGAAGGCCTGACGCCTGAGCGTCAGCCCAGCGTCGTCACGCGATCGCCGAACAGCCGCTCGAGCCGGGTCAGCAGATCCTCCGTCGGCGAGACCGCCCACGCATCGGGCAGCATCACGACGGTCTCCGAGCGCTGCGGGATCTTGAGCCGCACGTACGCCATGCAGTTGCCGCGCGTGGCGTTGGCGAGGATGGTCTTGAGCTCGTCGACCTGATCGACCGTCAGCGACTCGGTGTTGAGGTGGATCTCGACCTTCGACGTCTTCTGCTCGCGGAGCTGCGACAGCGGCGCCGCCGACTCGAGCAGCATCTTCCACTCGGGGGACTCGGCGTTGCCCTCGTTCTTGATCGTGCCGCTGCACAGGATCGGCTCGTCGCTCACGAGCACGTGGCGCACCTTCTCGAACGTCTTCGGGAACGCGATCACCTCGAGCGTGCCCTCGGCATCCTCGAGCATGAAGCGCGCCATCTTGTCGCCCTTCTTCGTGATCATCTCGCGGTACTGGCTGACGATGCCGCCGATCGAGCCGTCGCCGACGCCGCGCCGGCCCGCCGCGAAGTCCGCGGTGGTCGCGCTCGCGTAGCGCTGGAGGTCTCCGCGATAGCGATCGAGCGGGTGACCGGAGACGTAGAAGCCGAGCGCCTCCTTCTCGAAGGCGAGCAACTGCTTCGGGCTCCAGATCTCGATCTCGGGATAGGTGTCGGCGCCCTGGGTCGGCGTCGCGGATGCCACGACCATCGGCGTCGCCGCGAGCATCCCGAACAGCGAGGTCTGCCCGCTCCGGCGATCGCGCTGCTCGGCGGCGCCGCGCTCCATCGCGGCGTCGAGTGCGGCCAGCAACTGCGCGCGGTGGTGCGCGCCCACCAGGCCATCGAGGGCGCCGCTCTTGATCAGCTGCTCGAGGACCCGGCGATTGCTCTTCTGGGTATCGACGCGCCGGCAGATCTCGAAGATCGAGTCGAACTTCCCCTCGCTCGCGCGCGCCTCGAGGATCGCCTCGACCGCGTTGCCGCCGACGCCCTTGACCGCGCCGAGGCCGAACCGGATGACCTTGCGCGCCTTGGGATCCGTCGTCTCGTCCGCGCCCTCCCGCGGCGTGACGGTGAAATCGAGGTGGGATTCGTTGATGTCGGGGCGCTCGACGGTGAGCCCCATCGACCGCGCCTCGGCGATGAACTTGACGATGTTGTCGATGTTGTCGGCGTCGCACGACATCAACCCCGCCATGAACTCGTGCGGGTAGTGATGCTTGAGGTACGCGGTCTGGTACGTGATCCAGCCGTACGCGGCGGAGTGCGACCGGTTGAAGCCGTAGCCCGCGAAGAACGCCATCAGGTCGAAGACCTGGTCGGCGATCTTGGCGTCGACACCGAGCACCTTCGCGCCGTCGAGGAACTTCTGCTTCTGCTTCTCCATCTCCTCGGGCTTCTTCTTGCCCATGGCCCGACGGAGCAGATCGGCGCCGCCGAGCGAGTAGCCGCCCAGCACCTGCGCGATCTGCATCACCTGTTCCTGGTAGACGATGACGCCGTACGTGTCGCCGAGCACCTTCTCGAGCCAGGGGTGCGGGTACTCGACCTTCTTGCGGCCGTGCTTGCGATCGATGAAGTCATCGACCATGCCGCCTTCGAGCGGACCCGGGCGATAGAGCGCGACCGCCGCGACGATGTCCTCGAGCTGATCAGGCTTGAGCTTCTTCAGGATCTCGCGGAAGCCGCTCGATTCGAGCTGGAACACGCCGGTCGTGTCACCGCGCGAGATCATCTTGAACACGTCGGCGTCGTCGATCGGGATGGTGTCGATGTCGAGCGGGTCGTCGGGCGCGCGCTTCTCGTTGATCAGCCGGAGCGCCGTCTGGATGACGGTCAGCGTCTTGAGGCCGAGGAAGTCGAACTTGACGAGGCCAGCCTTCTCGACCTCCTTCATCGCGAACTGCGTCACGATCTCGTCGTTCTGGCCGCGGAAGCACGGCACGTACTCCCACAGCGGTCCGTCGGCGATCACGACGCCGGCGGCGTGCATGCCGGCGTTGCGGTTGAGGCCCTCGAGCGCCGCGGCGAGATCGAGCAGCTCGCGGTGCAGCGGGCTCTCGTTGTAGAGCGCCTTGAGCTCGGGCGTCTGCTCGATCGCCTCGCGCACCGGCGGCGACTTGCCGGCGACCGGCTCGGGCACGAGCTTCGCGAGCTTGTCGGCCTCGGCGAACGGGATCTCCATCACGCGCGCGATATCGCGGATGACACCGCGCGCCTTGAGCTGGTGGAACGTCGCGATCTGGCCCACGTGGTCGCGGCCGTACTTCTCCTGGACGTACTTGATGACCTCGCCGCGCCGGTTCATGCAGAAGTCGACGTCGAAGTCGGGCATCGACACGCGCTCGGGATTGAGGAACCGCTCGAACAGGAGCTTGAACGAGATCGGATCGATGTCGGTGATCCGCAGCGCCCACGCCACCGCGCTCCCGGCGCCCGAGCCGCGCCCGGGACCGACCGGGATGCCGTGCTCCTTCGCCCAGTTGATGAAGTCCCAGACGATGAGGAAGTAGCCCGAGAACCCCATCTTCTGGATCACGCCCAGCTCGACGCGGCAGCGCTCGCGATACTCGTCGACGTCGAACTTGATCCCGCGGCTCGCCATCTCGCGGAACCGCCGCTCGAGGCCCTTGTCGATCAGCGCGGAGATGTACGTGTCGAGGGTCTCCCCCTCGGGGACCTTGTAGTTCGGGAGGTAGGTCTGGTCGAGCTTGAGCTTGACGTTGCAGCGCGCGGCGATCGCGAGCGTGTTCTCGATCGCCTCGGGGACGTCCTTGAAGTGGGCGTCCATCTCGGATGGCGACTTCATGTAGTAGCTGTCGACGACGTGCTTGAGCCGCTTCTCGTCCTTGAGGCTCTTGCCGGTCTGGATCGCCATCAGGACGTCGTGCGCCTTGGCGTCGGACCGGTTGACGTAGTGGCAGTCGTTGGTCGCGACCAGCGGGATCCCGAGCTTCCGGCCCATGCGGATGAGCTCGCCGTTGAGCGTCTCCTGCTCGGTGGTCGCGGTCGGCATCAGCTCGAGGTAGAAGTCGCCGGGCGCGAACAGGCTCGCGTACTCCTTCGCCGTCTCCTCGGCGGCCGCGACGCCATGCTTCTCGAGCGTCTGCGCGATCTCGCCGCCCAGACACGCCGACAGCCCGATCAGGCCCTCGCTGTGGTCCTTGAGGATCTGCTTGTCGATCCGCGGGTTGTAGTAGAAGCCCTCGAGGTAGCCCTTCGAGTTGAGGAACGAGAGGTTCTTGTAGCCGACCTCGTTCTGGGCCAGCAGGATCAAGTGGTAGTTGCGCCGGTTCGTGCGGTCATGGCGATCGCTGGCGGCGACGTAGGTCTCGCAGCCGAAGATCAGCTTGATGTCCTTGGCCTTGGCCTCGGTGTAGAGGTCGATGGCGCCAAACATGTTGCCATGGTCGGTGACCGCGACCGTGTTCATGCCCATCTCGTGGACCTTGGAGAACAGGTCCTTCACGCGGATCGCGCCGTCGAGCAGGCTGTACTGCGTGTGGAGATGGAGATGTGTGAACTGGGACATGCGCGAGACCGACCCCCTGATCTAGCCGATCCTGCCGTCACTCCCGAGAGCCGATGCGACGAAGTTTCGCACGTCTCGATCCCACGCCAAGGCCGTCGTGCGCGGGGGATCCGTCCGGTACATTGGCGGCGTTGCGGACGTTCCTGCTTGCCCTGCTCTGCTGCGCGTGTGCGCGCAAAGATCCCCCGCCGGTGACCCCGGCGCCGCCCCTCGCCGCCGATCCCGACCTCGCGCTCGAGACCATGCAGGTCGAGTGCGACGGCATGCTGTCCGCGCTCGCCGGCTACCAGGCGTGCCCGAACCTCGAGACCGGGGACGTCGCGGATCTCGAGGCCTGGATCCAGCGCGCGAACCGCGACTTCGCGTCCAGCCGCAAGGCGAACCCGGAGCCCAACGCCCAGAAGGCCATCGCCGGGGCCTGTCGCAAGGCAGCCCGCTCGGTCCGCGCCGCCACCGAGCGCTGCGCGGCCGGCAAGCGCCCGACGCCGTGACCGACGCCGTGACCGACGCCGTGACCGACGCCGTGACCGACGCCGTGATCAGGCGCGCCCGATGCCGTAGTACGTGAAGCCGTGCGTGCGCGCCTCGTCGCGCGGCCACACGTTGCGACCGTCGACCAGCACCCGCCCCTTCATCACGCTCGCCAGCCGCGCGAGATCCGGCTGCCGGAGCTCGTGCCACTCCGTGACCAGCACGAGGGCGTCCGCGCCGGTCGCGGCCTGGTACGGGTCATCGACGAGCTCGATCGCGTCGCCGAGCTGCGCACGCACGTTCGGCCCCGCGACGGGATCGTAGCCGACGAGGCTGGCGCCGGCGCCGCGCAGCTGCTCGATCAGGGTGAGCGAGGGCGCCTCGCGGATGTCATCGGTCTCCGGCTTGAACGCGAGGCCCCAGATGCCGATCCGGCGGCCCTCCAGCGTGCCGCCGAAGTGGCGCAGCACGCGCTCGCCGAGCACCCGCTTCTGGCGCTCGTTCGCGCGGTCGACCGCGTTGACGACCTGCAGCGGCACGTCGACCTCGCGGCCGGTATGAGCGAGCGCGCGCAGATCCTTGCCGAAGCACGAGCCGCCAAACCCGGCGCCCGCGAACAGGAACTTCGCACCGATCCGCGGGTCCGAGCCGATGCCCTTGCGAATCGATTCGATGTCGGCCCCCACGACCTCGCACAGCGCCGCGAGCTCGTTCATGAACGAGATGCGCGTGGCGAGCATCGCGTTGGCGGCGTACTTCGTGAGCTCCGCCGACCGGATGCTCATCACCTGGACGCGATCGGTGGTCCGCATGATGCCGCGGTAGAGGTCCTGCAGCAGATCACCGGCGCGCGTGTCATCGACGCCGACGATCACGCGCGCGGGCTTGAGGAAGTCGTTGACCGCATCGCCCTCCTTGAGGAACTCCGGGTTCGACGCGACCGAGAACGGCTGTTGGGTCTCGGCCTCGATCGCCGCACGGACCTTGTCCGCGGTGCCGACCGGCACCGTGCTCTTCGTGACGATCACCGTGTAGCTGTCGATCGCGCGACCGATCTCGCGCGCGGCCTCGAGCACGTACGTCAGATCGGCGGAGCCATCCTCGCGGGACGGGGTGCCGACCGCGATGAACACGGCGAGCGACCCGGCGACGGCATCGCGCAGGCTGGTCGTGAACGCGAGGCGCCCGCGCGCCACGTTGCGGCGCACCAGCTCGGCGAGGCCGGGCTCGTGAAACGGCATCTCGTTGCGCTGCAGCATCGCGACGCGGCCCGCATCGACATCGACGCAGGTCGCGTGATGACCGAACTCCGCGAACCCAGCACCGGAGACGAGCCCGACGTAACCGGTACCAACGATGGTGATCCTCATGGAGCGTCGGAGGGTATCGCCCGCGGTCGGGTTCGCCACCCGCTGATTCCGACAAAACGCCGTGCGCCGCGACCCCGCGACGGCGGCACATCACTTGCTATAATCGGCCGTAGGAACACCCCTCGGGCGGAGCTGCCGCCGTCTCGTCCCGCGTCACGAACCATCATGAAGTCCACGCCCGAGCCGCGAGCCTCGACGGAGCCGCCAACCGGCACGCCTGAGACCCCGACCACGTCGCCGACGTCCCCGACGGCCACCGCGACGCCTGACCCGGCGACCACGACGGCCAAGCCGGATGCGCACGGTGGGCGCGGCAAGGGCGCCAGGATCTTCAACATCGTGATGATGATCGTCGGCGGCGTCGCGCTGTACTTCATCCTCCGGCACCACGGGTGGACCGAGTTCCGCGCGATGCTGGCGGGCGTCGGCTGGTGGTTCGCGATCGTGCTCGCGATCGAGCTGTGCTCGCTGTGCATGGATGCGGCCGCCATCCACGCGTTCATGCGGCCCGAGGCGGGCATGATCTCCTACTTCCGCGTGCTCGCGGCGCAGGCGGGGGGCCGCGCGATCAACGTGCTGACGCCCGGCGGCGCGCTCGGCGAGCCGACGAAGCTGATGCTGCTCTCGACGCACGCGCCCCGCACCCGCGCGCTGTCCTCGCTCGTGCTGTTCGGCCTGACCGCCGCGTACCTCTCCGTGATCATGATGCTGATCGGCATCCCGCTCACGCTGCTCCTGCTCGACGTGCCGGACGCCATCAAGGTGACGGTCGGCATCGGCCTCGCCGTGATCGTGCCCGCGATGATCGGGCTCGCGGTGCTGATCCATCGCGGCGCGGTCTCGACGATCGTCACGACCCTGCGCCGCATCAAGATCATCAGCCCGGAGCGCGCCCAGACGTGGTGCGCGAAGCTCGTCGATGTCGACAAGCACATCCGCGAGCTCCAGAGCAATCGGAGCGCCGGGACCTGGAAGGGCATCCTGTGGCTCGCCGGCTCCAAGTGCGTGACGTGGACCGGCAGCATCACGCTGATCGCGTCGGTCGGCGTCTCGATCAGCCCGTCGCTCGTGATCGGCTACCTCTCGGTCGGCCTGCTGATCGGCTGGATCTCGCAGATCGTCCCGATGGGTCTCGGCGTCCAGGATGGTGGCAACTACGCGCTGTTCGGGCTGCTCGGCGCGACCGGTCCGCAGGGCCTGCTCGTGACGATGCTCAACCGCGCGCGCAGCGTCTCGGTCGCGATCCTGGGACTCTGCGCGATGGCGGTCCTCCAGGTCGTCAACCGCCTCGAGGTCGCGAAGATCCACCGCAAGCTACAGGCCCTCAAGGCCGCGCACGCGGACGATGTCGTGCCCGCCGTCGTGACGGCGCCGACGGCGCCCTGAGACAGAGCCGGGGCGCCGAGGGCGCCAAGCGCGCCATGGCGCCATGGATCAAAACAAGGAGGGGAATTCCCCTCCTTGAAACATTCCTCGGCGCCCTTGGCGACCCGTCGCTGCTCTCCGTCTCGCTTAGTCGTAGTACTCGGCGCCGAGGTGGGTGATCAGCTCGTCACCCTTGGTGTAGCGCAGCGTGTTCTTCAGCTTCATGAGCTGGATGAACAGATCGTGCTCCGGGTAGAGACCCTCGGGCGTCATCGGGCTCTTCCAGTAGAAGGACAGCCACTCCTGAATGCCCGACATGCCCGCGCGATTCGCGAAGTCCATGAACAGCGCGAGATCGAGGACGATCGGCGCCGCGAGGATCGAGTCGCGGCACAGGAAGTTGACCTTGATCTGCATCGGGTAGCCGAGCCAGCCGACGATGTCGATGTTGTCCCAGCCCTCTTTGTTGTCGCCGCGCGGCGGGTAGTAGTTGATGCGCACGACGTGGGAGATGTTGCCGTAGAGGTCGGGGTAGAGCTCGGGCTGCAGGATGTGATCGATCACGCCGAGCTTCGAGACTTCCTTGCTCTTGAACGACTCGGGATCGTCGAGCACCTCGCCGTCGCGGTTGCCGAGGATGTTCGTCGAGTACCAGCCCTCGAGGCCGAGCATGCGCGCCTTGAAGCCGGGCGCGAGGATCGTCTTCATCAGCGTCTGGCCGGTCTTGAAGTCCTTGCCCGTGATCGGCAGGCCTTGCTTGCGCGCGAGCTCGAGGAGCGCCGCGGTGTCGACCGACAGGTTCGGCGCGCCGTTGGCGTACGGCACGCCCATCTTGAGGCAGGCGTACGCATAGATCTGCGACGGCGCGATGTCGTCGTGCGAGGCCTTGAGGCCGGCCTCGAACTTCGCGAGCGAGCTGTGGACCTCGCTCGGCGTCCGGTAGACCTCGGTCGAGCCGCACCACACCGCGACCAGCCGATCGCAGCCGTGGGTCTCCTTGAAGGTCTTGATGTCCTCCATGACCTGCTCGGCCAGGTGCATCTTCGACGTGCCCTTCTTGACGTTCGGGCCGTCGAGCTTCTTGACCCACTTCTGCTCGAACACCGCGGTCATCGGCTTGATCGCCTCGAGCTCCTCCTTGAGGGGCGCGAGGTGCTTGTGCTCGTCGAGCACGCCGGCGCGGATCGCCGCCTGGTACGCGTTGTCGGTGAAGATGTCCCAGCCGCCGAACACGATGTCGTCGAGCTTCGCGAGCGACACGTACTCGTCGATCCGCTGGTTGTTGTTATCGGTCCGCTTGCCGATCCGGATGTGAC
>JALZOI010000843.1 GCA_030857245.1 Myxococcota bacterium | reverse complement strand
CCCAAAGCGACGAAGCACGGACTCGTCCGACAGCTCGAACGGCTCGGTTTCCGCGTCACCCTCGAGGAGGCCGCCGCATAGAGCTCGAACGCTATTTTCGTGGCAGCCACAGAGCCACAGAGCAGAGCCCTTTTGGGGGCACGCAACGTGCGACGGCCGAAGGCCGCCGATCAACGTGGCTCTGTGGCTCTGTGGCTCCGTGACCGATCATGAACGCATGCGCTGCACGCAATGCGGCGAGATGCGCCGCGAGCGGTACGCGCTTCGTGGCTCAGTTCGACAACGACGCGTTGAAGTACGCGTCTTCCGGCGACGACAGCCAGATCTCGTACGTCGACAGCGCCAATCCCGCGGGCACCGCGAAGTCCTGGCGGAACATCCCGTCGGCACCGCTGACAGCACGGCCGAGCGGGACCGCGTTCGCGCCGTTCTTGCCGTTGGGCGAGAGGTAGACGTCGATCGGATGATCGGGGAGGGCGCGGCCACCGGCGGCGACGCGACCTTCGATGTGGACGACGTCGCCGCGATACGCGCTCGCGTCGGCGAGCGTGACCTCGAGGCGCGGCGTTTGTTTCTTCGGATCCTGCGTGACCGCGGGGAGCGTCGGGTCGGGCGTGATGCGATCGGGGCCGGTGCCGCCGCTGCCGTTGCCGCCGCTGGTGTTCTCGAACTGGCCGCTCGCCGGTGATTGGTCGAGGGACTTCTTCTTGTCGGCGAGCTGCTGCTGCGTGAGGCCGCTGATGTCGCCCTCGAGCTGCGTGTAGCTGTTCTTGTAGGCGGCCGGCTTCGGCAATTGATCTTCGGCGCGCGGGCGGTGCAGCGTCTTGTTGTCCGCGCCGGTGACCTCCATGCGGAGCGCAGCGCCACCGAGATCGACGCGTTGCCAGCGACGGTCGGGGAACCAGACCTCGACGAACGCGTGCGCTTCGTTCTGCACGTACCGCGTCGGAATGCCGAGCGCGTTTGCGGTGACCATGAACGCGAACGCGCGGTGACGGCACACGCCGAGCTGCGTATCGCAGAGGTCGCGATAGATGTCGCCGGAGCCGGGCTTGGGGAGCTCGCCTTCCTTGAAGCCGCGGAAGTGAAGGACGAGCTTGTTAAAGGCGCTGCCGAGCTCCATCTCGTGATCGATGTTGAGCCGGTCGAGCGTGATCGCGGCGGCGCGCTTCTGCGCTTCGGGCACGGTGGTCTTGAGATCGGGCGGCGTCATCGTCGCGATCATGCGCGGCGTGTAGCGGCCGGGCGGCAGCGACGGCGCGAAGTAGCCCGCGTCGGCGTCGCAGAGGAACACGAGGCGGTACGTGCCGGAGGCGTTCGACTCGTCGCTGCGCACGAAGAAGTTGTCGGCGCCGTCCTTCGAGAACTCGAGGCGGATCTTCGGGTTGATCTCGTACGAGAGGATCCGCATGTCGGGCGCGACGCTCGGCAGCGGCACGTCGACACCTGGCGTGAGCTTGAGGAGGACCGAGCCCCAGAACCGATCGCGCGTCTTGTCGGTGGTGCCACCGACGGCGATGCTCGTCAGCGCGGTGCGCCCGACGAACAGACGGTAGTCCTCGCCGACCGTGTCGAACGAGCTCATGCGCTTGAACGGCAAGACGTCCGGGTTGAACACGCTGGCGTAGTGGAGCGTGCCGTCTTGCCCCGTGTTCGAGTCCGGCGTCATCGACGTCTGGCGATCCGCGGCGAAGCCAGAGCCTCCGAGGACCGGTTCGTTCTTCGACGTGTTCTTGTCGGGCTTGTCGACGGACGGCTTCGGCAAGACCTTGTCGCCGGCGGCGATCGCGGCCGGCGTCTTGTCGCTGCCGCTCTGACCGATCAGCGGCGATGGGCGATCACCCGTCGGGCCTTCGAGATCCTCGTGTAGCTTGCGCCGGCTCTGCTGGCCGCCGCCTTGCTGCGCGATCGCGACGCCGCCCGCGACAGCCAGGACGACAAGGACAGCGACTGTCGGCCGCGCGTTCATCACCGTCGATAGTGACACGTGCGCTGCTACTGAACCACCACCGAGAATTGCTGCTGTGCGGCCCCGACCGAGACCGTCAGATCATAGGTCCCGGGCGCGAGGGGATCCTGGCCCAGGATGGTCGCCAGCGACGCTCCGACCGTGAACGAGGTGCCCTTGGGCGCAGCCGCGCCGTTCACGCGCAGCAGCGTCGACTGCTTGATCATGATGCCGAGGATCGCCCAGACGCGGATCAGCGGCTGCTCCGCCGACAGCCCGCGCTCGCACGGTCCCCACGCGTTGCTCGGGTTCATGCACTGCATGCGGAACGAGTCCGGCGGCAGCACTTCGATCGTTTGGATCTTCGTCTTGTGGTCGTGGGTGTCCGCGTGGATCAGCTCGAGCGTTACCGTCGCGAGACCAGACGCGAGCACGCGCATCCGCACGCTCGCGCTGCCGGTGTAGATCAGGTCGTCGGAGTCGACCTGCTCGCACAGAAGATCGCATTTCGCCTCGACGTAGAACCGCTGCGGCCGGCAGCCCACCGTCGTTTGCTTGCGTCCGATCGTGCCGATGCCAAGACCTTTGTGCGCGTCCTCCCCCGACTCCCAAGTGAGCGAGGACTTGGTGTCACAACCTTCGTTCCACGAGACCGTCACGTCAGTGTCGGCACCGACGAGGACGCGCATGCTCGGCGTGGGCGGCGGCGGCGGCACCGTCGGCACCGTCGGTTCGCGGGGCGGGGGGCCGAGACAGCCGCCGAGGACGAGGAGCCACGTGCCGCGCATGCCTCAGCATCGCATGCGGCGCGGGGATATGATGCGGCAAGGGATGGCCGCCGCGACCCGTGCGATGAGCCGAGCCGTTCGGGCGCCGATCCTCCGGGCCGACGAACGCGACCTGGTGGTCACCGCGGGCGCCGTATTCGCGCTCGCCAGCGCTGGTGCCGCGATGAGCGCGGCCGCCGCGGACGCGATGTTCCTCCGGGCGATCGGCCCGTCGCACCTCGGCGAGGCCGTCGCGCTCTCGAGCGCGCTCCTCGCCGTCATGCTGGCGGTGGTTGGGGGCC
>JALZOI010000842.1 GCA_030857245.1 Myxococcota bacterium | reverse complement strand
GCTCTCCAACTTCACCGTCCCGCTGCCACCGCCCGCCGCGGCAGACGCGGCGTCGCCAGATCGCTGAACCGCCGATCCTACGTTGGTCGCGACGATCGCCGCCAGGTGGGGTTCACACAGCGCTTACGAACCAATCCGGCGGCGCTGCCATTGATGCTTTGCTTGACCCAAGCATCCAGCGTCGCGAGGTCATTCGGCGGACCAGGAGTGCCAAGGACGATGCGATCGTCCGTGACGCCGAGGATTTGCATGTGATCGTACGTCATCACGGAACCAACCTGCCCGAAATCGATCTGGATCGAGCTCGTCGTCGCATCGGGAGGATCGGGGAAGACAAGGCGTTCGCCCTCGTCGTTGGTGACGACCTTGACGACTCGCGCTCGTCGCTCGAGAAAATCGCGCAGTGGCTCCGGCACCGAGTTGTAAAAGGGTCCTTCCGGAAAGTGCACGGCCAGCTTCTCCGGCGGCTCTAAGACGCGCGTACTCGGAATGAATCGGACCCGCCTGATCAGCGACAATTAGATTTGCCGGTCGACGACAACTAGATTTGCCGGTTCGTCGATGAGCGGACATCGAGCGCGATGACCTAAAACTTGACCCCGCCGATCGTCGGTGGGGGTTCGAGTGATGGTCACCGATGCGCAGGTCCGCGTTCTGAGGAGCAAACGAATGCAAGGACAGACGATCGAGACGGCGGCCGCAGCGGCCGGCATGAGCGAGCGATCAGCACGGACCTGGAAAGACGGGCCGATGCCGTCGGCGACGACCACACCTCGGACCTGGAGGACCCGGGTGGATCCGTTCGCCGCGGTGTGGGCCACCGAGATCGAGCCGCATCTCCGCGGCGACGAGGACGGCGAGCTCCTCGGGACGACGCTGATGGACGAGCTATGCCGAAAGCGACCCGGCGAGTTCGAGCCCGGACAGGTGCGCACGCTGCAGCGGCAGATCCGGCGCTGGCGGGCCGAGCACGGGCCGCGACAGGAGGTGTTCTTCCCGCAAGAGCATGTGCCCGGTCATCTCGGTGCGTTCGACTTCACGCATTGCGGGGAGCTGGGCGTGACGATCGCCGGCGTGCACTTCGTCCACCTGATGTTCCAGTTCGTGCTGGCGTGGAGCGGCTGGCGCTACATCTCGCTGGCGATGGGCGAGACGTACGAGGCGTTGCTCGCCGGGCTCCAGGGTGCGCTGTGGACGCTGCGCGGCGTCCCGATGAAGATCCGGCAGGACAATCTCTCGGCTGCGACCCACGAGCTCGCGGAGACCAGCGGTCGCGCACTGACGAAGCGGTTCGCACAGGTCGTCGATCACTACGGCTTCGAGGCATCGCGGATCGAGCCCGGCGAGGCGCATCAAAACGGCGTCGTCGAGAAAGCCAACGACCTGCTCAAGGTCGCCCTCGGGCAGGCGTTGAAGTTGCGAGGCAGTCGCGACTTCCCGACGGTCGAGAGCTACCTCACGTGGGCGCGCGCGGTCGTCGATGAGCGTTTCCACAAAGCGCGCGTCGACGACATCGCACACGAGCGGACCGTGCTCAAGGCGCTGCCGAGCCATCGGCTGCCCGAGTACACCGAGGTCGATGTGACGGTGCGAAAGTGGAGCACCGTGCACGTCGCAAAGCGGGCGTACTCGGTCCCGTCGCGGCTGATCGGCCACAAGCTCAAGGCTCGCGTTCATCCGGATGTCGTCGAGATCTGGATCGGCAAGTCGCTGCTCGAGACCATGCCGCGACTTCGCGGTGGCGAGAATCACCGCATCGACTACCGCCACGTGATCTGGTCGCTGGTGCGCAAGCCCGGCGCGTTCGCGGCCTACCGATACCGCGAGGATCTGTTCCCGTCGCTGACGTTCCGGCGCGCCTACGATGCCCTCTGCGCGGGGCGCGGCGATCGCGCCGACGTCGAGTACGTCCGCATCCTGCACCTTGCGGCGAGCACGTCCGAAGCCGATGTCACGCGCGCGCTCGACACGCTGCTCGACACGGGCGAGGTGTTCGACTTCATCGCGGTGAAGGCGCTCGCACAGCCGACGACGTCGGTGATTCCGCATGTCGAGATCGGAGTCCCCGATCTCGGCGTGTACGACGACCTGATCACGATGGCTGGTGCCGCATGACGGTCTACACCCCCGAGGTCGGCGACCGGATCACGAAGCTGCTCGCCGAGTTCAAGCTGTCGAGCGCCGCCGAGCAGACGACGAAGCGGCTCCTCGACGCAGGCTGCGACCACGCGCTCGTCATCCTCGCCGAGGTGCTCGAGGTCGAAGCGCAGGCTCGTCGTGAACGGCGCGTCGCTCGCCTTCGTCGTGCTTCACGCATCCCGCCGGCGAAGACGTTCGACACTCTCGACCCCGCCCGCGTGCCGCGCAACGTTCTCATCCAGGCTCGCGACCTCGCCCGCGGCGCGTTCGTCGAGCGCGGTGACAACGTCCTGCTGTTCGGACGCCCGGGCGTCGGCAAGAGCCACGTTGCGTGCGCGCTCGGCCACGCGCTCGTCGGCGCCGGCGTCAGCGTGCTCTTCATCCCGACCTACCAGCTGGTTCAGCAGTTGCTCGCGGCCCGCCGCGATCTCAGCCTGCCTCGTGCGCTTCGTGCGCTCGACGCCTACGACGTCATGATCCTCGACGATCTCGGCTACGTGCAGCAGAGCGCCGACGAGGCCGAGGTCCTCTTCACGCTCATGGCCGAGCGCTACGAGCGTCGGTCCCTGATCATCACCAGCAACCTGGTCTTCAGCGAATGGGACCGAATCTTCAAGAACCCGATGACTACCGCCGCGGCGATCGACCGCCTCGTTCACCACGCCACCATCCTCGAGATCGATCGCGGCAGCATCCGCGCCGAGGACGCCAAGAAACGGAAGGACCCGAAGTCGACGACAACTACCAACCCAACGTAAGCGCTGTGTGAACCCCACATGGCTGCGTCAGGCTCGGGCTCAGAGACTGTGGCGATGCGAGAGCCCTTCGAGCGAAGCGAGCTGATTCGAGCGGTCAAGAAGCGCGGCGAGGCCGTGTCGGCA
>JALZOI010000841.1 GCA_030857245.1 Myxococcota bacterium | reverse complement strand
GCGCCGATCGGCACGAGCAGGCCGAGCAGCGCCCCGCCGGCGAGGAAGCCGATGGTGACGCCGGCCGCTACCGCCGCCGCCCCGACGAGGGTGTCCAGCGACGCGAGCGAGAGCTCGCGGATGCGGAAGCCCCCGACCAGTGCCCCGATCACGTCGCGGGCGCGACGGAGCGCGAGGAAGCCGTAGATGATGAGCGCCGCGCCGCAGGCGGTGCCGATGTCCGACGTCAGCATGCGCGACTGGAGGACGAGCAGCGGCATCGAGACGAGGACGAGCGCGGTGACGATGCCGGCGCGCGGGCCGCCGGTCCGCATCGCGATCCCCGCCGTCGCGAGCACGGTGAGCAGGCCGAGCAGGGCGAGCGGGAGCCGACGCCCACCGTCGGTGTCGCCGACGTTGTCACGGCCCCACACGATCGCGCGCCTGGTCAGCGAGCGCGCGACGGGATCCTCGGGCGCGACGCGGCGGCAGGTCGGCGCGGGCGGCGGTGTCAGGGCCTCGAGCTTCTTGCGTGCAGCCTCGTCGCGCTCGCGTGCGATCTCCTGGGGCGGGGCGATGCGATCGGCGAGCTGGCGCTCGGTTGGCTCCCACAGCCCGGGCGTCCCGAGCGACGGCAGCAGCACGACAGCGCCGATCACGAGGCACGTGACGAGGGCGATCGGCCAGCGCACGAGGTGGCGGGCGAGGTCACGAGGGGCGGGCGGCACGAGGGGGGAACGTACCCTCGACTTGCGCCACGCGAAAAGGGCAGCGACAGTCGAGATCGTGTCTGGAGAGGTCACCGCCCGCGCCAGCGAGCTCGGCCGGCTGCATCGGGACGTCCCGGTGCGCCGGTACCGCAGCCTCGTCGGGCACTGGGTGTCGCGGTGGTTCCAGCCGCCGGTGCCCGCGACCCACCAGCCCGTGCCCGTGATCGGGCCCGGCGAGATCGCGATCACCTTCGGGGGCCACGCGACCGCGATCGTCCGCTACCACGATCTCGCGGTCGCCTTCGACCCGATGCTGGGCCGCTGGATCGGCGGCGTGCGGCGGGCGGTCGAGCCCGGGCTCGCGCCCGGCGACTTCAGCGAGGTGGGCCTGATCCTGATCTCGCATCGCCACGCCGATCACCTGCATCTCCCGACGCTGCGGCGCATGCCGCGCTCCGCCACCGTGGTGGTGCCGACCGGGGTCGCCGGGGCGATCTCCGGGCTCGGCTTCGAGCGCGTCATCGAGCTCGTGCCCGGCGCCGATCTCGCGCTCCGCGGCGTCCAGGTCACCGCCGCGGCGACCTCGCACGGCGATGACGAGCTGGCTCGGGGCCTCTCGTACGTGCTGCGAGGTGATGGCCCCACGACGTACCTGTGCGGCGACAGCGGCTACTTCTCCGGGTTCGCCGATCTCGGCGCCCGGTTCGCGCCCGATCTCGCGCTGCTACCGATCGGCGGCTTCCTGCCGTCCTCGTTCCGCTCGCGCCACATGTCGCCGCTCGACGCCCTCTACGCCTTCGAGGACCTGCGCGCCCGCATGCTGGTGCCGATCCACCATGGCGCCTTCGCGCTGTCCTACGAGGAGCTCGACGAGCCGGCGCGCTGGCTCCTCGAGCTCGCGAAGACCCGCGGCGTGCGCGATCACGTGCTGGTGATGACGGCAGGGCAGAGCGAGCGTTTCGTGTTCCCGGCCGACCGTGATAGACCGTAGCCCGGATGCCCGACGTCTCGATCGTCATCCCGGTCTACAACGAAGAAGGCATGCTTCGGGAAGCCGTGACCGAGCTCCTCGACGGGCTCGAGGTCCTGCGCGGCGCCGTCCACGCGCCCGACCTGACGTTCGAGGTGATCATCGCCGAGAACGGCTCGCGCGATCGCACCGCCGAGATCGCGCAGCACCTCGCCGACGAGCTCCCCGCCGTCCGCACGTTCTCGCTCGGCGAACCGAACTACGGCAAGGCGCTGCGCCGCGGCATCCTCGAGGCGACCGGCACGTACGTCATCTGCGAGGAGATCGACCTCTGCGACCTCGACTTCCAGCGGCGCGCGCTCGAGCACCTGCGTCACGGCGACTGCGACATGGTCGTCGGCAGCAAGGCGATGAAGGGCTCGAGCGACGAGCGCCCGCTGTTTCGCCGCGCCGCGACCAAGGTCATCAACGGCATGCTGCGGGTCGCGCTCGACTTCCGGGGCACCGACACCCACGGCCTCAAGGCGTTCCGCCGCGAGCCGCTGCTGCCGGTCGTCGAGGCCTGCGTGATCGATCGCGATCTGTTCGCCTCCGAGCTCGTGATCCGCGCCGGCCGCGCCGACCTGCACGTCATCGAGATCCCGATCAAGCTCCACGAGAAGCGCCCCCCGGCGATCAACCTGACGAAGCGCGTCCCGCACGTCATGCGCGGGCTCGCGAAGCTGACGTACGTGATCCGGTTCGGCGGGAAGCCGTAGCCGTGAAGCGCTGCGCGGTCTCGATCGATCTCGACGCGCTGCCCTGCTACTACCGGATCCACGGGCTCGGCGCGTGCCCGCCCGAGCTCGAGCACGTGATCCTCGAGCGCGCGCTGCCGCGGGCCGCCAACCTGTTCGCGCGGCGCGGCCTCCACGTGACGTGGTTCGTCGTCGGCCGCGACGCCGATGCCGATGCTGCGCTGCCCGATCGCGCGGCCCGGTCCGCGAACGCGGCGCGGCTGCGCACGCTCGCCGAGCACGGCGACGAGCTCGGGAATCACTCCTACTCGCATCCCTACGAGCTCGCGCGCTGGAGCGCCACCGAGGTCGAGCACGAGATCACCGGCTGTGACCGCGTCCTCCGTGCCATCACGGGCCGCCCGCCGCGAGGGTTCCGCGCACCGGGCTACGACATCTCGCCGGTGATGCTCGAGAGCCTCGCGCGCCAGGGCTATCGCTACGACTCGTCGATCTTCCCGGCGCCCGGCTACTACGCCGCGAAGGCGGCGGTGATGGCGGCGCTCGCGCTGATGGGCCGCCCGAGTGGCGCGGTGATGACCAACCCGCGCGCGCTCACCGCGCCGGCCGAGCCGTATCGCCCCTCGATGACCGCGCCC
>JALZOI010000840.1 GCA_030857245.1 Myxococcota bacterium | reverse complement strand
GCCCAGCCTCGACGGCGGCGCCGAGCGCGTGCCCGGGACCCGCGCCGCGCAGTGGCAGCGCGAGGGCCTGCCGGGCAGCCTCGCCGCCGTACCGTTCGCGCACCACGGCGTCACCGCGCACCTGGTCGGGCAGGTCCTCGACCTCCGGTTCGACGGCATCTCCGAGATCGTGGAGCGCACCACCGACGGTGTCGTACACCTCGCACGCACGGCCCACGCCGATCGAGGAGGCCATATCGTGACCACCGTTACGTGGTAAAACGGGGGATGACTTCGCTGCCTCAGCGTGTCGACGCGATCGCGAACGAGCTCCTCGATCTCTACCTCGATCCCCACGCGCAGGAGATGCAGCACATCGGCAGCTACGAGCTGCCGAACGACCTCGAGTGCGGGGAGATCATCGAGCGCTGCCGGGCGCTGCTGTTCCCGGGCTACGCCGGGCCCGATGTCGCGCGAGCCGGCCGCGACGAGCTCGCGCTGCTCGTGCGGACCCGCGTCGCGGAGCTGCGCGCGTTGCTGCACCGCCAGATCTACCGCGCGCTCCACCACAAGAAGCAGCAGGTGCTCGGCCGCTCGGAGCTCCACTGCGCCGATTGCGCCGGCAACGCCGACACGATCAGCGATCGCTTCCTCGCGCAGCTCCCGGCGCTGCGCGGCGAGATCAAGCTCGACCTCCACTTCGCGTACTCGTCGGACCCCGCGGCGAGCGGCATCGACGAGATCCTGTTCTGCTATCCCGGGACCTACGCGATCACCGTCTACCGGATCGCCCACGTCCTGCTCCGGGAGGGCGCGGTGATGATCCCGCGCATGATGACGGAGCTGGCGCACCGCCGCACCGGGATCGACATCCACCCGGGCGCCGACATCGGCAAGAACTTCTTCGTCGACCACGGCACCGGGGTCGTCATCGGCGAGACCACCCTGATCGGCGAGCGGGTGCGGATCTACCAGGGCGTTACCCTGGGTGCCCTCACCGTTCCCCAGGGCGAGAGCCGCCCGGAGGCTGGCAAGCGGCGGCACCCCACCCTCGAGGATGACGTCGTGATCTACGCCAATGCGACCATCCTCGGCGGGGATACGGTCATCGGCAGGGGGGCGGTGGTCGGCGGGAATGCCTTCGTCACGAGCAGTGTGGCCGCCGGGACCCGGATCTCGGGCACGATTCGCACCCAGCGCTGATCCGGTTTTCTACCCCTGAGATTGCCGTGTTAGACTCGCCGTCGGGCTGATGAGCGACGAGTCTCTGCAGGTACGGCCCCGTACCGCCACGCGTCTCAAGGGGGAGGCGCCGCCCGGCATGCAGCTGAGCGGGGAGGAGGGGCGTCAGCGCATCGGGCGCTACGAGGTGATCAAGACCATCGGCAAGGGCGCGATGGGCGTGGTCTACAAGGCGCGCGATCCGCTGCTCGACCGCATCGTCGCGGTCAAGACGATCATGTCGCCGCAAGGCCAGGGCCGCCGCGTGCGGTCGGCGTTCCTCGAGCGGTTCCAGCGCGAGGCCAAGGCCGCCGCGAAGATGCAGCACCCGGCGATCGTCACGATCTTCGACGTCGGCGTCGACGAGCAGTCGGGCGCGCCGTTCATGGTGCTCGAATACCTGCCGGGCGAGTCGCTCGCGGACCGGCTCGATCGCGTCCGGTTCCCGCTCCAGCGCTGCGTGACGATCGCGCTCGATCTCGCGTCCGCGCTGTCGTTCGCGCACCGCCAGCGGATCGTCCACCGCGACGTCAAGCCGGCCAACGTGCTCCACGCCGGTGACAACCGCTGGAAGCTCGCGGATTTCGGGATCGCGCGGCTCCCCGATTCGGACCTCACGCAGGTCGGCATCTTCATGGGCACCCCGGGCTACTCGCCGCCCGAGGCGATCCGCGAGGGCCGGTACACGCCGCAGGCCGATGTCTTCGCGTGGGGCGCGTGCTTCTACGAGCTGCTGTGCGGGCGGATCCCGTACGAGGGCCCCGACACCAAGACCACGAACAGCTACGTCGTGCAGGGCAACGCGCCGCCGCCGTCGCGCCACGATGCCTCGATCCCGGAGCCGCTCGCCGCGGTGACGATGACGGCGCTCCAGCCGTCGGATCGCAACCGGTTCAAGGACGCGTCGGAGGCGGAGCAGGCGCTGCGGGAGGCGTGGGACCGCTGCCTGATGCAGGGCATCGTCCACTCCGCCGTGCTCGCGATGGAGGAGCAGCCGCACGACAAGGCGCCGGCTCGCATGCACGAGCCCCGACATGCGAAGGCCGCGCCGGCACCGGTGCTGGCGAACGACTCGCTCGAGCTCACCGCGATCGATGACAAGCGCGGATCGCGGCCGCTCGTCATCGAGAGCACCACGCAGGCGCGCGACGCCGACGACGATCCGACGATGCTGCACGTCCGCGACGACCTCAAGCCGAGCAAGACCGATCCCACGACGCGCGGCGTGGCGAGCCCCGGCCAGGGCAAGGGCCAGAAGCCGCCCGCGCCCCAGCTGGCGGAGACGGGGCGCGACGGCGACGAGTCCCGCGACACCCGCGAGGAGCCCGCGCGATTCGGGGCGAGCATCGCAGAGCGCTCGAGCAACCGGATGATCTGGATGGCGATCATCGTGATCGTGGCGATCGCCGGCACGGTCGCAGCGCTCTACTTCGCTGGCTTGATCAAGTAGCTCGCGACGTCCTCGGCGCAGCCGCGGCACAGCGTGTAACCGGCGCCGCCGTGGCCATAGTTATGGATGATGCGCGGGTCGGCAGGATCTCGCTCGAGCCGGACCTCGAGCCGGTACGGGCGCAGCCCCGCGCGGACCCGGCGCACGGGGCCGACGGCGAGGCCGAGCGTACGAGCCTGATCGAGGATGCGCGCGGTGATGCCCGGGTCGACCTCGGCGGGCGCGCCCGGCGGCCAGGGCAGGGAGCAGCCGCCGAGGACGAGCTCGTCGCGCCGCGGGATCACGTAGAAGATCGCGTCGAGGTTGCGGTGATCGGTCACCGTGATCGTGAGGTCGACCGAGCCGGGATCGGTGATCACGACCTGGCCGAGCAGCGGATAGAGG
>JALZOI010000229.1 GCA_030857245.1 Myxococcota bacterium | reverse complement strand
ATCGCGGTGCGCTCCGCGCGTGGCGTGTACTCCGCGATCGGCGGGCAGCTCGCGCGCACCCAGCACGACATCACCGCGGGGCGCGCCGTGGTCCCGCACCGCACCAAGCTCGTCAAGGTCGTCGCCGCCACCGCGCGCGTCGCGATCACGGCCCCCGTGCGCATGGCGCGCGCCGTGGCGGGACGGACCGCGCGGATCCCCACCCGCACGCTGGAGCTCGCCGATGTCCCCCAGCCCTGACCTCGCCCCGCCCGCTCGCCGGCGCTCCGCCCTGGCGACCTACGTCGGCCGGATCCGCGAGTTCGATCACACCGACTGGATCGTCTACATCGCGTGGATCGGCACGATGCTCGGGCTCGTCGCGTCGACCGGCGGGTTCCTGCTGATGGGCCACGCCGCCGGCGTGTCCTGGCCGCCCGAGGCGTGGCTCGTGCCGATCGGCGCGCTCGTGTTCTCGATCGCGATCGCGATCGACACGATCGGCCACCGCACGATCTACAAGGAGGTGCTCAAGGGCGGCGAGCAGCTGGTGCACCACGTCACCATCGTGTGTGGCGTCGCGAGCACGGTGCTGCTGGTGCTCGCCTACAACGATCGCTGGCTGTGGATCCCGGCCATGGTGTTCACGGTGATGTCGTTCGTGTACAGCCTCGTCGACGAGGCCTTCCACTGGAAGCGCTACACGAGCCAGCACTCGGACCCCGTCGAGATGTGGAGCCATCTCGGCATCTTCATCGGCCACGGCACCATGATGCTGGGCTGGTGGCGATGCTTCCAGCTCGGCTATCCGGGTGTCGGCGAGACGCTGGCGGCGCTCGGCAGCTGATGCGGTAGCGGGGCGACGCTCCCGCCGCTGCAGAGCGCGAACACGCGAGCGCGCCGTCGGGGGTGGGGCCCCTCGGGCCGGCGCATGGGACGGAGTGCATGGACCACCGCCGTACCCGGCGCTCCATGTCGTCCCGACGCTCGACTGGAGGGTCTCCCCGCTACGGCCCGTCGGAACCCCACACCCCACGGCGCTTGCTCGCGTTGCGCGAGGTGCCGGAGCCGATGCGCGGATTCACCAGCGACAGCGCGCGTCGAGATGTACTCGCTGACCCGCGCCGACCGAACCGCCGACAGCTCACGCGCGGCGCGGCCGCGAGCGGGTCCTCCGCGGCGAGCGGGTCCGAGGAGGAACCCCGAGCAGGCAGCCGCGCGTGCTCGGGCTCCCGTCATCGCGGCGCGCTCGGTCAGCGCCCTGTCGCGTGTGGTCACTGCCCGTGGACCGTCGCCATCGTACGAGACGGGTACGAGGTTCCCGCCCATGATGACCACCACGCCCATGCAGCCCCCGCAGCCAGCGCCCACTCCCGCGCCGTCCATCACCCGCAAGATCGTCGTCCATTCCGCCGGCGGCTACGACCGCCTCAAGCTCGAGACCGCGCCGGTGCCGGTGCCGGCGCGCGGGCAGGTGCGGATCGATGTCCGGGCGATCGGCGTCAACTACGCCGACACCATCGTGCGGATGGGGCTCTACGCGTCCGCCAAGGAGTACGTCGGCTGGCCGATCACGCCGGGCTTCGAGGTCTCGGGCGTCGTCGCCGCGGTCGGTGCGGGCGTCGATGATCTGCGCGTCGGCAGCGAGGTGTTCGCGGTCACGCGGTTCGGCGGCTACAGCTCGCACGTCGTCGTCGATCGAGGCCTCGTGTTCGCGCGGCCGCCGAGCGTGTCGTTCGAGCAGGCCGCCGCGATCCCCGCCGTGTACATGACCGCGTGGTACGCGCTGTTCGAGCTCGCGCACCCGCGCCGCGGCCAGAAGGTGCTCGTGCACTCGGCCGCAGGCGGCGTCGGCGGCGCCCTCGTGCAGATGCTCAAGGTGATCGGTTGCGAGGTCGTCGGCGTGGTCGGCCGGACCGCGAAGATCGCGACGGTGAAGGCCGCCGGGGCCGATCACGTGATCGACAAGTCGAAGCAGGACCTGTGGCGCGAGGCCAAGCGGATCGCGCCCGCCGGCTACGACGTCATCCTCGATGCCAATGGCGTGTCGACGCTCGGCGATAGCTACAAGCACCTCGCGCGCGCCGGCAAGCTCGTGGTCTACGGCTTTCACTCGATGATGCCGAAGCAGGGTGGCCGCCCGAACTGGCCGAAGCTGGCGCTCGACTACGTGCGGACGCCTCGGTTCAACCCGCTCGACATGACGAACGCGAGCCACAGCGTGCTCGCGTTCAACCTCAGCTATCTGTTCGACCGCGTCGATCTGCTGAACGAGGCGATGACCCAGATCGTCGGCTGGCTCGCGGACGGATCCATCGTCGCGCCACCGGTGGTCACGTATCCGCTCGCCGAGGTCGCGCGCGCCCACGCCGACATCGAGTCCGGTCAGACCGTCGGCAAGCTGGTGCTGCTGCCATGAAGCTCCCCGCCCGCCTCCGCCAGCTCACGCGCGCCACGCTCGGCCTGCGCGGCGTCGCCTCGATCAGCCCGAGCGCGCTCCACCAGCTCGCCGCGACCGAGGACGTGCTGGTCCTCAGCGTCGGCGTCGTCGCGCGCGGCGCCATCGACGAGCGGCTGCCGGGGGAGCAGCGCACCGCCTCGCTCACGGCGCTCGCGGCCGCCGTGGCCGACGTGCCGCGAGGGCGCGCCATCGTCACGCACTGTGGTTGAGCGGCCGATGGTTCGAGCGCCCGTGCGGCGCTCCAGCTTCGCAAGCTCGGCTTTGATCGCGTGCACTTTTTGGATGGGGGCGGGGACGGCTACGCGGCGGCCTGCGCGTTACCCGTGACGAGCCGCCAGCAGGCATAGCGCTCGCGCCCGGTTCAGACGATCCTCGGGCTACCTTGGAGCACGTCCCGTTCCTCGACGAGCTCGCGATCGTGACGGTGCTCGCCGTCGTGGTCACCGTGCTGCTGGCGCGGCTCAAGCTGCCGACCGTCGCGGGGCTGCTCGCGGCCGGCGCGGTGCTCGGGCCGTTCGGGCTCGCGCTCGTGACCTCGGTCCATGCCATCGAGGTGCTCGCCAACGTCGGGGTCGTGCTGCTGCTGTTCTCGATCGGCCTCGAGTTCTCGCTCGCGCGGCTGCGGGACATCTTCCGCCAGGTCGCGATCGGCGGCGTGCTGCAGGTCGCCCTCACGGTGGCGACCACCACCGGGATCGCGGTCGCGCTCGGGCAGCCGCCGGCGCGCGCGCTCGTCCTCGGCTTCGTGGTCGCGCTGTCGAGCACCGCGATCGTGCTCCGCATGCTCGCCGAGCGGCGCGAGCTCGATGCGCCGCACGGCCGCTTCATCGTCGGCGCGCTGATCTTCCAGGACCTCTGTGTGATCCCGATGGTCCTGATCATCCCGCTGATGGGGGCGCAGGCCACGGAGGGCGCGGCGGCGAGCATCGCGCTCGCGATGGGCAAGGCGGCGCTGCTGATCACGGGGACGCTCGGGCTCTCCCGCTTCGTCGTGCCGCGGGTGCTCGGCTGGGTCGACGCGAGCCGCAGTCGCGAGGTGTTCCTGCTCGCGATCCTGTCGCTCTGCATCGGGACCGCGTGGCTGACCTCGATGGTCGGCCTGTCGCTCGCGCTGGGCGCGTTCCTCGGCGGCATGGTCGTCGCGGACACCGAGTACCGCCATCGCGCGATGGGCGACATCCTGCCGCTCCGCGACGCGTTCGTGAGCATCTTCTTCGTCTCGCTCGGCATGCTGTTCGACGTGCGTGTGGTGCTCGCTCAGCCGCTGCTCGTCGGTGGGATGCTGGCCGGCTTCATCCTCGGCAAGGGGCTGCTGGCAACGCTCGCGGCGATGGCGATGCGCTTTCCCGCGCGCGTCGCCTGGCTCGCGGGCGTGGGGCTGGCGCAGTTCGGCGAGTTCGGGTTCGTGCTGATCGGGATCGCGCAGGTCCACGGCGTCATCGATGCCGTGCTCGCCACGCCGATCCTGGCGGCCGGGATCGCGAGCATGTTCCTGACGCCGCTGCTCGTTCGCGCCGCGCCTCACGTGACCGCGGGCGAGCGGCTACTCGCGCCGCTGGAGCGCATCCTCGGCGTCCGCCTGGCGAGCGACGTGATCGAGCCGACGGCGCTGCGCGATCACCTGGTGATCGTCGGCTACGGCCTCGCCGGTCAGCTCGTCGCGCGCTCGCTCTCGGCGTGTGGCGTCCCGTACATCGTGCTCGAGCTCGACGCCAACCACGTGCGGCGGGCGCGAGCCGTGGGGCATCCCGTGCGCTACGGCGACGCCACGAGCGTCGAGGTGCTCGGGCACGTCCACCTCGCCTCCGCCCGGCTCCTCGTGCTGCTCATGAACGACCCGCAGGCAGCGCAGCGGGTCCTCGACACCGCCCGCAGGCTCGCGCCGCGCGTCCCCGTGGTGATGCGCAGCCACTACCTCCTCGAGCAGGCGAGCCTGGTCGCGCTCGGGGCGTCGGACGTCGTCGTCGAGGAGGTCGAGACCGCCCTCGAGGTGCTCACCCGGCTGCTCCGCCGGGTCGATGTCCCCGCTGACGTCATCGCGGCGACGGTCGCCAGCGCGCGCGCCACGACCATCGCCGATCCGGAGGCCGTCGCGGTCGCCGGCGAGCCGCCGCGCGGCTGAGCTCACCGCTCGAGCGGCAGGCCCAGCAGCGCGCGCCGCGCGAGCTCGAGGTAGTCGGTCTGCGTTACCATGCCGATCAGCACCTCGTTGTGGTCGACCACGAGCACCGAACCGATCCGGAGGTCGAGCATGACGCTGGCGACGTGCGCGGCCGGCGAGTCGGGATGGGCCGTGACCGTGTCGCGCGTCATCACGTCGCCCACCTTGCGAAGCTGACCGGAGCGCGGTCCGAGAGCACGCCGACCAGCCGCCCGCGGTCATCGACCACCGGCAGGTGCCGGATCCCGCCGAGCTCCATCTCGGTGTGGGCCTCCTTGATCGACTCCGTCACGTTCACGGTGGTCAGGTTCGTGGTCATAAGATCGGACACGGTCAGCTGTCGGTGCTTCATCGTATGACCAGGACTAGCGAGCGACGTGCCGCTCGCGGACGGGGGCCGAGGCGCTGGACCGCGCAACCACTGCGCCGAGCCGCCGCCGCATGGTCAGGATTGCGCGACGCGGGCCGCCGAGCAGCTCACCGCCGCGGGACCCAGAGGATGGAGCCGAGCGCCGAGAAGTACAGGCGCGAGCAGTCCTCCGTGAGGAAGGTATCGAACGCGGCGGGCACGTCCTCGAGCACGCGGCCGGGGCTGAAGCGATCCGAGACGGTGGCGCGATCGCTGTAGAACGTGAGCTGGCCGTCGCGCTGGCCGCCGAACACGATGCGCAGGCCATCCGCCGTCATGTTCGGCGTCGAGAGCAGCACGTCGACGCCGAACTGCGCCTCGGTGTAGACGGCGATCTGCTGCGCGACGCCGGTCTCGCCGATCTCGACCTCCTGCAACGCGCCCGGCCCGTTACGCAGCATCATCCGCCGGCGAGGCCCGCGCGAGGGCGCCCCGAACTGTACGAACGAGTCGATGGTCGTGCCCTGGAGCGTCACGTCCGCGGCGCTCGTGAAGGCGTTGTCGCCCCCCCGGCGGAACCGGCGGATCCGGCCGACCACCGTTCCGGTGTCCCAGTGGCGCACGAACAGCTCGTCGCCCTCCGGCACCAGCCGCACCAGGTCGAAGCGCTGCGTCCCGACGTCGGCGAGCCCGACCACTGGCGCGAGCGGGCCCTCGCTCGGGCCCTCCGCGACCTGGGCGACGGGCTCGCGGCACAGCGCGGACGCACGACCGAGCGGGCCGGAGCTCGTGTAGTACAGGCAGCTCTGCGCGATCTGGTGAAACAGCCGCGAGAACTGCGGCGTCTCTCCAGCCGGCGGACAGGCATAGGGCGCGTCCGCCGGCGCGTCGAAGTACTGCGCATCGCTCGGCGGCACGACCTGGGTCTCGTCGAGGCCGAACGCCTGCTTGCAGGCGCTCAGCACCAGCACGAGGATCATCGCCCGCATCCGGCTCGAGCGTAACGCAGCCGCCGCCGATCGCGTGGGGCCGAAACCGCGGCTCGATGGCGCGGCAGTCCTACACGGGCCCACGCCGGACCGCCCCACAGCGCGATGGTGGGCATGCGGTCGCCGGTTTCCGTGGTGCTGGTTACCCGAGCGAGTCGAGCCGAGCACGCCAGTGTGCAGTGTGCAGACTCGTGATCACGAGTGTCGTGGGAAGTGCGCGCGACGTTCGCAGCGCTGATCGCGATCCGTGATCGCGCGCTCTCGATCACCGCGCGACAACACCACGCTCGCGAGATGTCAGCCGCACCACGTCCGCGCGCGATGTCGGACCTCGGCGCCACACCGTCGAGGCGTAAGGCGCATGGCGTATGACGAGTTGCGTGAGCAGCGCAGCGTAACGAGCGTGACGATCTCGTTTGATGAAATCGCAAACTCGCGCGCAAACCGCTTCGCGACGTGATCGCAACACATACAATCGTCGTCGGAGAAGATTGCTATTAACGCTTTCGGTTCATGATCGAGATCGTTATCTTCGCAAACGATGAAAGATCACATCGTGGCCGCGACTGTCCCGAACGGCGGCGATCAGGGAGGGAAGCGGATCGAGATCGCGAACGCTCTCTCGATCATCCGCCCCAAGCTCGGTGACCAGGCCGGCGTCGCGCTCTATCGCTTGCTCCGACTGGTGGCGCTCGAGGACATCATCGGCCGCGGCGCCGGTGCCACCGCCTACGTCGCCGGCAAGAAGCTCGGGCAGAACCTCGGCATCACGAAGCTCGACGACTTCCTCGCGCTGTGCAGCGCGATCTCGCTCGGCATCATCCAGGTGCCGGTGATGACGAGCTCGCGGATCTACGTCGACGTCTACGAGTGCGTGACGTGCTCGGGGATGGCGCCGGTCGGTCGGACGCTGTGTCAGTTCGAGGCCGGGCTCGTCGCCGGCGTCGTCCAGTGCATCGTCGGCAAGCCGACGAAGGCGAAGGAGATGACCTGCATCGGCGGCCTCGGTCACGACAGCTGCGGCGTCGAAGTGCTGATGTAGCTGGCCCCCCGGAACTGACATGTTCAGCGGCGACACCATAGGCAAGTACCGGCTCGTCAACCGGCTTGGTCACGGCGGGATGGGCGAGGTCTGGCTCGCCACCGCCAGTGGCTATGGCGGCTTCACGAAGAAGGTCGTCCTCAAGACCTTGCTGCCCGAGCTCGCTCGCGATCCGCTGTTCATCGAGATGCTCGCGCACGAGGCGCGGATCTGCGCGACGCTGAGCCACCCGAACCTCATCGAGGTGTTCGACTTCTCCGAGCACGGCGGCATCTACCTGCTCGCGATGGAGCACGTGATGGGGCGCCCGCTGCACCACATCATGCGGGCGGCGAAGACGCGCGGCTGGCCGATTCCCGCGTGGTTCGCCCTCCGCATCGCGTGGGAGTGCTGCCTCGGCCTCGAGTGCGCGCACGAGCAGGGGATCATCCACTGCGATCTCAGCCCCAGCAACGTGATGGTGACGTACACGGGCGTCACCAAGATCCTCGACTTCGGCGTCGCGCACTCCAGCGCGCGCGGTCCGAAAGCCGACCGCCTCAAGGGCAAGTTCTCGTACATGGCGCCCGAGCGGATCAAGTCGCTCGTCACCGACCGGCGCTCGGACATCTACGCGATCGGCGTCATGCTGTACCTGCTGTTCACCGGGCAGCTGCCGTTCGCGGCGAACAGCGACAGCGAGCTGCTGCAGAAGATCGTCCACGAGAAGCCGCGCCCGCCGAGCGAGCTGGTCCCGATCGATCCCCGCATCGAGCAGCTGATCTTGCGCGCCATGCAGTCCGATCCGTCGGCGCGCCACCAGAACGTGGCGGAGATGCTCGCGGCCCTGACGCCATGCCTCGAGAGCGAGCTCGGCGCCTACGGCCAGCACGACCTGGCGAGCTTCGTGACCCGCCTCTTCGAGCAGGACGTCGGGCCGCGCCAGCTGCCGCCCGTCATCGACCTGGTCCGCGTCGACGGCGACGGCGATCGCACGGCGGAGCCGGTCGAGCGCCTGACGTCGCAGGTCGCGGAGCTCGACTCGTTCGACATCGAGGTCGAGTCCTCGGTCCTCGAGGTCGCGCGCGAGGCGTCGAGGCCGCTGCGCGCCGCGATGCCGGCCAGCCTGCCGTCACTCGCGCGCGCGTCGTCCCAGATCCCCCCGCTCGCGATCCCCGCCGGTCCGGTGCCGGCAAGCCCGGGCGGCGGGGTGCGCCCCTTGACCTCGCTGTTCGACGCGCAGGAGTCGCGGACCTCCGTCCAGCGCCTGTTCGGCGACCGGCCGTCGCTGTCCTTCGGCCACTCCGGGGTGTTCGATCGACCGCCGCTCGACGCCGCCGCGGCCCGCGACGCCGACGCCGACGCCGACGCCGACGCCGAGCCCGAAGCGATCGAGGTCGACCCGCAGCCCACGGCGCAGGGCTCCGTCACCGGGTGCCGCTCGGAGCATCGCTGGTTCGAGCCGGCGGATCACTCGCTGACCGCGGATCCCGACGCCGGTGCGCCAAGCGGCGTGTTCGGCGGCTACTCGTCCTCTCGTGCTGTCACCCCGCCGCAATGGCCGTGGCCGCGCTCTCGCTCGAAGTCCGAATGACCCACATCGAAAGGTTCTGTCCATGGCGGCGACACAAGTAAGTCGAGGAAGCAAGATCACGGACGCGCTGCGCGTCCTCCGGACCAGCACGCCCGATATCGTGGGTGCGGTCGTCGTCAACATGGAGGGCTTCGTCGTGGCCTCGCTGTTACCGTCGGATGTCGACGAGGAGCTGATCGCCGGTATGGCGGCGTCGCTCCTCGGCGTCGGCGAGCGGATCTCCGCCGATCTGATGGGCTCGAACATGGAGCAGATCTACACGCGGTCGCCGAAGGGCTACATCGTGCTCCAGGCCATCAACAATGACGCCGCCCTCGTGCTGCTCGCGACGCGCGAGGCCAAGCTCGGGTTGATCTTTCTCGAGGTCAAGCGGATCGCCGCCGAGCTCGCGCGGCTCGTCTAGGCGCCATGGCATCGGTCATCGCGCTGCGCGCCATCCTCGGAGCGAGCCTCGGGCTCGGCACGCTCGATCTCGTCTGGATCAACCTCGCGGGCGCTCCGCAGCTGATCGCAGGTGGGGTCGCGCCCGCGCCGATGTCGGCGCCTGCTCCGGCGGCCGTGACGACCGCCGTCGCGGCGGTGCCGGATCCAGCGATCGTGATGGAGCCAGCACCAGCCGTCGAGGCTGCCCCCGCGCCGATCGTCGTCGCGCCGCGCGAGCCCGCGAAGCCCGTCGCCGAGCAGGTGTACTTCCCTTCGATGAGCGCGGTCCTCGATGCGGCGGGCCGCGAGGTCCTGGACGCCATCGTCGCGCAGGCCGCGCAGGCCGGCGCGGATGCGGTGATCGTCCTCCAGGGTCATGCCGACCATCGCGGCGACGAGCGCTACAACCGGCAGCTCAGCAAGCAGCGAGCGCTCGCGACGGCGCGGTACTTGACCGCGCGCGGCATCCCGCACGCCGGGCTCCGCATCGGCTTCGTCGGTGAGGACCACGCCTCCGCCGGCAGCGAGCTGTGGCGCGACCGGCGCGTCGACATCCAGGTCACGGGAGGTGCGGAATGACAGCCATGCAGCTGATCTGGGTGGCGAGCCTCCTCGGCGCGCTGCTGTTCTTCATCGCGGGCGCGGCCGCGGTCGTGCTGCGCCAGCGGGGGAGCCGCCCCGCGGCGCTCACCGATCCCGCCGCCCGGCTGGCGCTCTCCGAGGCCGCGCGGCTGCGTGCGCTCGATCAGACGCGGTCGCAGGAGCTCGCCGAGCTCCGGCGCGCCCTCACGACCGCCGAAGCCACGCTGCGCGACCAGCAAGCCGCCCTCGACGACCAGACGACGCACGTGGAGCGGGACGTCGTCGCGATCGATCAGGCGCACTCCCGCGAGCTCGAGATGCTGCGCGAGCGCGCGGTTCGCGCCGAGGCGGCCGCCGCCGACGCGAAGCAGCTG
>JALZOI010000839.1 GCA_030857245.1 Myxococcota bacterium | reverse complement strand
GCGAGGGCGATGGCGTTCCCGGCGCGACGCCGGCGGCGCCGACCGGTCCCGCGAGCGCGGCCGGCGCGACGCCGACGACCGACGCCGTCACGATCGATCACGAGACCGCGTACACCGCACCATCGGGCGCGAACACGCGCACGAGCGTCGGCGTCGGCGAGCTCGTCTACTTCAGCTCGAGCGCGGCCGGCACCTGGGCGGCGACCGCCGGCACCCGCACGGGCTCCGGTCAGGACTTCGAGTGGACCGCCCCGGCGACCGCCGCGACGGTGACGGTCACGTTCACGCCGGCGACCGGCGCGGCGGTGACGCGCAGCATCGAGGTGCTCGCGCCGAGCGCGGTCGTGATGACGAAGACCTCCGAGAAGACGTTTCCGAGCGGCACCGCCGGCTCGGGCTTCGTCGCGTCGGTCGCGCTCCATCCGCTCACCGTGTCGTTCGCCGCGACCGAGTGGAAGGAAGCGACGGGCCAGGCAGGGACCGGTGCGGTGGGCTACTTCGCGCAGGCCGGCATGACGCTGCCCGTCCACGAGGCGAACCCGGCGTGGCTCGGCATCGGCGAGGGCAACTCGGGCCCGACCGATAACGCGGCGTTCTCCGGGTTCACGATGCGCCCCTTCGACGCGGGCAGCTTCCAGTGGGACATCCAGCAGAGCTACAAGCTGCGCACCGAGGCCGGCGCAGGCCACCCGATCGTGACGCTGCCGCAGGTCGGCACCATGGAGGGCGCGCCGAACGCGGGCCGCATGACCGTCTCGAAGGGCGGCGCGACGTCCGCGCCCCGCAGCCCCGGCGGCGCGGCCGCCACCGGCGCCACCGACGGAGCAGCTCGACCGCGAGGCAGCGGCGAGAGCGAGGAGCCACCCGGCAGTGGTGGCGCCGTCGGTGTTGGGTTCTCCACCGACGGCGCATCGCAGAAAGCTGAGGACCCGTAGCATCAGGTGAAGGTGGTGGTCGGGGTTGGGGTGTGGGGAAGTCTGGGACCGCGTCGCAGACCGGAGGCGCCGCGTCTGCGCCCGCGACCAAGGCGCCCTCCCGCGCCATGATGGAGCGCTATCTCGCGGGCAACTCGCGCAACGTGTAGAGGGCGGTCGGCGATCACATGCTCTCGGTGCAGTTCCCGACGCCAGCGACGCGGTTGTCGTGGGTGAGGCACGGCGCGTTCGTCCGCGAAGTGCTCATGCAACTCGAAGCCAACGGCGACAGCTTCACGCCGCTGACGAAGCTGGACGAGCTCCTGCACCCCGCCGATGCAACGAAGACGATCGGAGACCTCCTGCCGGGTACGACCGCGTGGTCGCCCCAGGTCGGTATCGCGATCGCACACGCGCTCCACATCGCGGTGGTCGCGTCGATCAAGCGAATGGCGGTGCGCTATCTCGACGTCGCGGACTCGACCGGTGCGGCGGGGGAAGATGCAGTTCATTCCCTGTCGCTGGTGACGTCAAAGCCGATCGACCGCTACGTCGGTTCGGCGCTCTGCGCGCCGCGCGCGGTCACGATCGAGCCCCTGGACACGCGCGCGTCCAAGGCTGCGAGAGGCAAGCAGGTAGGACTGCGACCCGTGACGCTGTCCTGGGAAGGGGCACGCGATCCCAGGCTCTGGAACTGGGTCCGCGCCGAGGCGCCCGCTGACGCCACCGCGGAGGAGGTGGCGGCAAAGCTGTGGACGGTCACGGATAACCACGGCGACAAGCAGGCATCGTTCAATGCCTACCTGCTGGCGGCCGCAGCCCCGTTGTTCGGGATCCCGAAACGGTTCGCGATCCAGAATCCGAACGCCAAGCAGTACGCTCCTGCACGGGCACTCGCGGGGGACGATTCGGTCGAGGCGCAGCTGGTCCAGGTCGCGGGTAGCAAGGCCGCTGACGACGCCGCCCGGGCTGGAGCGCCGCCTGCAACAACGGGCGCCGCGGGCACGCCCGAGCTCGCGACCGTGCTCACGAGCTTCGGTGATTGCAGCCTGCAGCTGAAGCACCTCGTGAAGGAGCTGACGCCGTGGGGGACTGCCGAGCAGGTTGCGCCCGCTCTGGCGTTCGTCAGGCGCAAGCAGGTCGAGTTGCCAACCGCGGACCCGAAACAACTCGGGCCATGGTCGCGGGTCGTGGATGGCCAGAAGGATCGCCTGAGTCGCATCGGGAAAGGCGTGGGCGACCTCGTGGTTGCGGCCGAGAAGCTAGCCATCAAGGATCGACGCAGCGAGCAGGCTGCACCGGTTCGCGAGATCCTCGAGCTGTTCTCGGTGGCCGCAGGCACGTCGCACATCGCTGCTGCGTCGGAAGCAAAACTCGTCCAGGCGTTGCAGATGCAGGCAGGGCTGAGTGTGCGGGCGCTGCAAGCCACGGAAGGCACGATGATGGGTGCCGTCCGCGAGGTGCACCAGCAGGCGGGCGACAACCAGCACACCGGTGCGCTGTCCAGCCAGGCGATCAAGCTGCAGCAGCGCTCGCGGGAGTTGCAGGCGCAGATGCTCAACGGGCAGGAGATCGATGCCGACGAGGTCGATGACGTTGCGCTGCGATCGGACGAGATCTCGCTCGAATCGAAGCTCTACGGCACGCTCGACGCGGTCGCCGATCTGAACAAGGCGGCCCGTGCGGCGCGCGAAGGCGATGCCGCGATCATCGCCTCGCTGTTCAGCGGCAAGTTTCGCGACCTGCCGAGCGTCACGCGCCACATCTTCGAAGCCATCGCGCCGATCCGGAACAACTGGAACGGCGCCCGGAGCGCGCTCGAGCAAGACGCGCGGCTACCGGGGTCGCCCGCGCGGAAGGCCCAGACCCGCGCCGATCGCCGCGCCGCACTCGCGAGCGCGCAGAGCAAGTTCGCGACGGTCGCGAAGGACAAGGACAAGGATCTCGAAAACTTCTTCGCGAAGGCGATGAAGCTCATCGAGGACCAGCAGTTCCGTAGTGTTAGCGAGCAGGCCGCCTGAGGTTCTGGGGGCTGATTTCGTGCGGGCTGGCTGAGGTGATGTCGCTGCGACGGCCTCGTTGCCGCTGATTGGCGCCGAGCCCGATGGTTGAGGTACACGCGGC
>JALZOI010000838.1 GCA_030857245.1 Myxococcota bacterium | reverse complement strand
GGGCTGCACTGGCGGCGCGGCGACCGGACGCACGCGCGCGGGCTCGCGGACCGCGCCCTCACGGCGGTGAAGCAGCTGCCGGGGCTCGTCGCCGAGCACCGCTCGATCACCGCCTGGCTCGCGGCGCATCCCGCTCGCTGAGCGACGAAGCGCGCCGCGCGGCCGCTCACTTCTTGATGTCGCCGACCCAGATCGTCGTCTGACCCTGCGACGTGTGGCTCGCCTTGACCTTCGGCGGCCCGGGGTAGTCGAGGTACATCGCGCCCTGCGGCTTCGGCTTGCCGAACAGGGTCTCGAGCCCCGCGAACACCTTCTCCTTCCCGCCTCGTCCCAGCTCCACGACAGCGACACCGTGTAGCCCGAGACCTTGCCGGCCTTGACGAGCGCGGACACCGAGCCCCCGTACTCGCTGTACTCGTGCGGCGGCAGGTTCCAGATCAGCGAGTCCGCATCCTCGTCGCGCGGCCGCGCATTGCGCGCCTCGTACGCCTTCAGCACGTCCTCGCGGGTCGCACCGAGCAGCGGCGTGGTCTCGAACCCGAACCTGCCGGGCGTCGTGCCGAGCTGCTGGTCGAGCGCCTGGGCCTCGCTGAACAGGAGGACGGACTTGGTCGCGCGGGCCTCGAGCTTCGCGCGCACGCCCGTCGCGAGATCATGCCAGTAGTACTCCGCCGCGCCGATCGAGTTCTTGGTCGCGCGCGGCTCGCCCCACTTCGCGGCGAGGCCGGACTTCGCGGCCTCGAGCGGCTCCGGGAGCTCGATCCGGACCCCGAACACCCGGTCGGTCTTGTCGAGGTGGACCTTGATCTCGACGCCGTCGTAGCCGGGGACCTTGTAGCCGTACTGCGCGGCGAACACGTCCGGTGCGGCGGCCTTGGCCTCGCCGGCCGGCATCCGGAACACGACCTTGTCGACCGGTGGCGGCAGCGCTGCCGTCTTCCCGGTGAACAGGTCGAGCCCCGCCTTCGGCGCCGCGGGCTCGCTCGCCGCGGGAGGCTTCGGCGCAGCCACCGAGGCGCCTGCGCCCTGCTTGTCGTCCGTGCCGTCCTTGCTCTTCCCGCAGCCGCCCACTGCGAGCGCGGTCACCGCCACCCAGATCGTCTTGTGCATGCCGCGCAGCGTCTCATGATCCGCGGGGACGCGGCCGGCGCGGCCGTCCAGCCGGGCAGCGCAACGCCGGGCGCGCGCGCGACTTACACGTGGAGTTTCATAGATCTCCCCGCGCTGCGGTGCGTGAACAAGACCATCCACCCGCCCCACGCCGCCGTGCGGGCCTCATCTGCAAGGACTCCCATGTCGCCGCTGCGCCTCGCTCTCGGTTCTCTCCTCCTGGCCTCGACCCTCGCGGGGTGCGCCGCCCACGGCACGACCTCGACGCTGCCGAACCCCTCGGCGCCCGCGGAGGTCGCGCTCGATCGCGCGCAGGTCCGCGCCAAGCTCGCGGCGCGGCGCGCCTCCGTCATCGAGCGGTTCCTCGCGTACCGCGAGGGCCGCGTCTACCCATCAACAACCGCGGCGGCGGCAAGCGCCACCTCTGGGTCGATGACTTCGGCAACCTGTGCGCCGCGGCGACGCTGATCAGCGGCGACTGGGGACGCGACGCGACGCTGCGCGCGGGCGCGGCGGATCGCGAGATGCAGCTCGCCGCGATCCAGGACGGCCCGCTGCGCGGCTGGATCCTGACGTCTGGCCTCACGCACCACGAGCTCGTCGCGATCCAGGTGCCCGGCGATGATCTGTCCGTGTCGGTACCGCTCCTGGACGAGGGGCAGCGGCTGTACGAGATCTATGTCGATGTCGAACGGCAGCTGCGGACGCTCGGCGAGCAGAACCTCGAGCTCGCGGTCGACGCGCTGATGAAGCGGCCGGACCTCGCGCGCGCGCTGCTGCGGGGTCAGGGCGCGGGGCCGGAGATCCTCGCGAGCGCGGCGAGCGACGGCAGGAAGAAGTAGCCGCCGCCGAGGACCGTGACGACGCGCGGGACGTTGGCGAGCCGCAGCCGCACCGGATCGGCGGGGATCGAGAAGGCCGAGGTGCCATCGCCGTTACCCATGATCGGATCGGGCTCGCAGAACAGCCCGTTGAAGCCGGGGTTCGAGAGCCAGGTCTGCTGGATGAACTCGAAGCCGCGCGCGATGCTGGCCTGCAAGCAGAGGAAGTAGAGCCCGCGCGGCGCGCCGTCATCGTGGCCGGCGAGGGCGGCCGCGTCGGGGAGCACGGGCCCGTACGACCGGCCGCGGCGCAGGATGCGGTGGCGGTTGACCACACCGAGCGAGTCCGCCGCGGTCCCGCCGCGGGCGTCGCGCGGGTTGGCGCGGCGCACGTGCGACGAGATCGGGCAGCGCAGCCCGTGTGGATCCTCGACGAGGTAGCCGAACTCGTTGATCCGGTCGCGGCGCGCCCAGCTCGCGTCGTCCCGATCCGGCGCGTGGACGAGCGACGCGCCGCTCTTCCAGCGCCCGACGAGCTTCGCGGCGAGCAGCTCGGTGAGCTCCGCCGCCAAGGCGGGATCGGGCTCGAGCGCGCGCGCCTGCGCCGCGACGTAGCTCCAGAACGTGGCGACGTGCTGGTGGAGCTTGCGGAACACCAGGTACGTGCCGTTGTGACCGAGGTCGAAGTCGCGCCACTGCGGGCTTGCCGGCAGCTTGCCGTAGCCGTTGCGATAGCCGAGCAGGATCTCGCCGGTCGCGAGCGGCGGCTCGCCGGCGTCGCGCGTGCCTTCGGGATGCGCGAGCGTCGGCTGCGAGACTCCGTCCGCGAACCCGAAGTGCTCCTCGCGGTCGAGCTTGCAGCTGAGCTCGGCGGGCCGCACGGCCGCGCCGGCGGCACGCAAGCCGTCGACGATCGCCGCGAGCTGCACGGCGCGCGCGGCCTCGTCGCGCGCGAAGATCATCACGAGCACGTCGAGCTCGTTGTCGCGCCCGAGCTCCCAGCCGGTCGGCTCGTCGTCGCCGAGGATCCGTGCGCGCGACGCCATCCCGACCTTCGCCTCCTGCGGCAGCGCGTCGAGGACGTCCTCCGGCACGCCGAGCTTGCGCAGGCC
>JALZOI010000228.1:9358-9969 GCA_030857245.1 Myxococcota bacterium | reverse complement strand
GCCCGCGGAGACCGGTCGCGCACCCGCCGCCGGCGCTCCCACCACGCGCGTCGAGCGCGCCGCGCAGCCGCGCGTGCAGGTCGTCAAGAAGTGGCCGCACGATGATCGCGTCGAGTCGCAGCCGAAGTCCAAGGGCATGGCGCTGCTGTTCTGGGCGTTCGCGGCCGCCACCATCGGCGGCGCGCTGTTCGTCGTCACCCGCCGCAACCTGATCGCCGCCGTCATGGGCATGGTCGGCTGCTTCCTCGGGATCAGCGCCGTCTACATGATGCTGTACGCGCACTTCCTGTCGGTCGTGCAGATGCTCGTGTACGCCGGCGCCATCATGGTGCTGTTCGTCTTCGTCGTCATGATCTTGAACCGGCCGGAGGATGAACCGGTCGCCCCGTCGGGCCGGTTCGGCCAGGCGCTCGCCGGCGTCGCGATCGTCTACCTCGTCGGCCGCCTGATCATGATGCTGATGCGCGTGCAGCCGCCGAACCCGGCGGCGTCGTTCGCAGCTCCCGGACCGACCGCGCAGGGCCACGACTGGGGCTCGGTGAAGGCCGTCGGCACCGACCTGTTCGGCCCCGGCCTGTTCCCGTTCGAGGCCATCTCGATCACCCTGCTGG
>JALZOI010000228.1:0-9348 GCA_030857245.1 Myxococcota bacterium | reverse complement strand
CGCGCGGCCGCTCCACGAGGGTCAGGACAACCAGGGCGAAGGCCCGCCACCTCCCGACGCGGACTACAAAGACGTGAGGCCCACTTCGTGAACGACATCCTGTTCAACGTCGGGTACGGCCACTTCCTCGTGCTGGCAGCCGTGCTGTTCCTGATCGGCGTCGGAGGCGTGATCGTGCGCCGCAACGCGCTGATCATCCTGATGAGCGTCGAGCTCATGCTCAACGCCGCCAACATGACGCTGCTGACGTTCTCGCGGATGTGGGGCGATCTGTCGGCGCACACGTTCGCCCTCATCGTGATCGCGGTCGCCGCGGCCGAAGCATCCGTCGGGCTCGCGATCGTCGTGGCGGTGTTCCGCGGGCGCCGCCACGTCGATGTCGATCGACTCACGACCCTGAGGCACTGAGGCAACCATGGACTACTCGGTACTCAAGTTCGCGGGCCTCCCGCTGCTCGCGTGGATCCCGCTGCTGCCTCTGCTCGGTGCGCTGATCAACCTGACGCTCGGCCGCCGGATGTCGCGGCAGACCGTCCACACGATCGCCATCGCCTCGGTCGCCGCCGCGTGCGGGCTGTCGCTCTACCTCGTGTTCGGTCCGCTGTGGAAGGCCTACAAGGCCGGGCAGGGCGGCACCGGCATCGTCCAGCAGGTCTACACGTGGATCGAGGTCGGCAGCCTCAAGCTCGAGCTGTCGTTCACGCTCGATACGCTGTCCGCCGTGATGATCCTGATCGTCACGTTCGTCGGCACGCTGATCCACATCTACTCGACGGGCTACATGGCCCACGAGCCGCGCTACGCCGCGTTCTTCGGCTACCTCAACCTGTTCATGGGGGCGATGCTGACGCTCGTCCTCGGCTCGAACATGGCGGTGATGTTCATCGGCTGGGAGGGCGTCGGGCTCTGCTCGTTCCTGCTGATCGGCTTCTGGTACGAGCGCGAGGACTACGCGAGCGCCGGTCGCAAGGCGTTCGTCGTCAATCGGATCGGCGACTTCTGCTTCCTGCTCGGCATGTTCCTGCTGTTCTGGGCGACGAAGACGCTCGACTTCCAGGCGCTCGAGGGCGCCGGCGCCACGTACGTCCAGCCGTTCTGGGGCGGTGAGCGGCTCGCCGCGGCCGCCGCGATCTTCCTGTTCATCGGCGCGTGCGGCAAGAGTGCCCAGCTGCCGCTGTTCGTGTGGCTGCCCGATGCCATGGCGGGTCCGACGCCGGTCTCCGCGCTGATCCACGCGGCCACGATGGTGACCGCCGGCGTCTACATGGTGTGCCGGTTGTCGTTCCTCTACTCGGCATCGACGACCGCGCTCATCGTGGTCTCGACGATCGGCCTGCTCACCGCGCTCGCCGCGGCGTTCATGGCGTTCGCGCAGACCGATCTCAAGAAGGTGCTGGCCTACTCGACGGTCAGCCAGCTCGGCTTCATGTTCGTCGCCGCCGGCACCGGCAACTGGACCGCCGCGATCTTCCACCTCGGCACCCACGCCTTCTTCAAGGCGTGCCTGTTCCTCGGCGCCGGCTCGGTCATGCACGGCATGGAGCACGGCGGCTCGGCCACCCCGGGCGACATCACGACGATGGGCGGGCTGCGCAAGCACATGCCGCTGACCCGCATCACGTTCATGATCTCGTGCCTCGCGATCGCCGGCATCTTCCCGTTCGCCGGCTTCTTCTCGAAGGACGAGATCCTCGGCGGCGCGTTCACGGTGATGCCGCCGGGCTGGCCGGTCTGGTACGGCAAGCTGCTGTGGGGCGGGCTCCTCGTCGCCGCGCTCGGCACGGCCTTCTACATGTGGCGGCTCTACTTCCTCGTGTTCGCGGGCGACGAGCGCTCGGATGCGGCGAAGCACGCGCACGAATCGCCGGCGAGCATGACGGCGCCGCTCGTGGTCCTCGCCGGCCTCGCGACGTTCGCCGGCTTCATCGGCCTGCCGCACTTCTCGAAGTCGCTGTCCGACAAGCTCCCGAGCTTCACGCACGCGTTCAGCAGCTGGCTCGCGCCGAGCTTCAGCCCGAGCTGGATCAACCCCGACCCGAGCGCCGGCACCCTGATGCTGACCCCGATCGCGGAGCACGCGTCCGACGCCAAGATCTTCGGGCTCATGGCGGTCGCGCTCGCGGTCGGCGTGCTCGGCATCGGGCTCGCGTGGATGTTCTACGGGCGCGGCCCCAGCAAGGCGGTCGCGCGGCTGGTCGACGGTCCCGACGCCCCACTGCACGGGCTCTACCAGGCCTCGAAGGCCAAGCTGTGGTTCGACGAGATCTACGACGTCACCATCGTGCGCCCGTTCAAGACGGTCGCGCGGGGCGCCTTCGAGATCGCCGATCGCTTCGTCATCGACACGATCGCGGTCAACGGCTCGGCGTTCGTTGTCGGCATCTTCGGCCGGATCTCGCGATGGTTCCAGAACGGCCAGGTCCAGCGCTACCTCACGGGCCTCGTGCTCGGCGCGGCGGCGGTGTTCCTCATTAGCGACTGCCGCCAGCACGCGACCTTCGACTACACCTTCGACGGTAGTGAGGTCACGCTGCGGGCGCAGCCCGGCGGCGGCATCATCGGCGCGAACCCGAACGTCCTGTGGGACCTCGATGCCGACGGCCAGCCGGACCGCGATCCCGCGAACCCGAACGAGCTGCTCGATGATCCCGAGATCAAGCTGCGCGCCGGGGACATCCCAACGTCGCGCGTCACGATGTTCGTCGTCGATCCGATCACGCGGAAGCGCGTGAAGGTCACGCGAACGCTGGTGTTCCCCGCCGCGAGCGCTCCGGAAGGGAGCAAGTAGTCATGCCGGGCTCGTTCATCCTCCCGCTCCTCATCGGCCTCTGCCTGCTCGGCGCCATCTTCGTGATGTGCACGCCGAAGACGGAGTCCACGCTCCATCGTGGCATCGGCCTGACGTTCACGATCATCACGTTCCTGGTCTCGCTGCTGGTGCTCCGCTACTTCAACCCGCGAGAAGCGGGCTACCAGCTCGTGTTCGACGTCGAGTGGATCCCGGGCCTCGGGGCGCACTTCAAGACCGGCATCGATGGCATCTCGATCTTCCTCGTCCTGCTGACGACCTTCCTGGTGCCGCTCACGCTGTTCGGCACCGCGAAGTCGATCGAGAAGAACACCCGCGAGTTCATCGCGACGATGCTGGTGCTCGAGGCCGGCATGCTCGGCGCGTTCGTCGCGCTCGACATCTTCCTCTTCTACACGATGTGGGAGGTGATGCTGATCCCGATGTACCTGCTCATCGGGATCTGGGGCGGGCAGCGCCGGGTCTACGCGTCGATCAAGTTCGTGATCTACACGATGGTCGGCTCGCTGCTGATGCTCGTCGCGATCGTCTACGTCTACGTGCAGGCCGGCGCGGTGCTCGGCGAGTACACGACGGACCTCGCGAAGCTGTCGTCGGTGGCGCTGCCGTACGACGCCCAGGTCTGGTGCTTCGCGGCCTTCGCGCTCGCGTTCGCGATCAAGGTGCCGCTGTTCCCGCTCCACACCTGGTTGCCCGACGCGCACGTCGAGGCCCCCACGGCGGGCTCGGTGATCCTGGCCGGCGTCCTGCTCAAGTTCGGGATCTACGGGTTCCTGCGCTTCGCGATGCCGATGTTCCCGCACGGCGCCGCGGTGCTCGCCCCGGCGATCGCGATCCTCGCGGTGATCGGCATCATCTACGGCGCGCTCGTCGCGTTCGCGCAGGATGACGTCAAGAAGCTCGTCGCGTACTCGTCGGTGAGCCACCTCGGGTTCTGCGCGCTCGGCATCTTCGCGATCAACTCGTACGGCGTGTCGGGCTCGATCTTCGCGATGCTGTCGCACGGCCTCACGACGGGCGGCCTGTTCCTCGGCATCGGCGTGCTCTACGAGCGCCGCCACACGCGGCGGCTCGCCGAGTACGGCGGCATCTGGAAGCAGATGCCGGTGTTCGCGGGCCTCTACCTCATCATCGTGATGGGCTCGGCGGGCCTCCCGGCGCTGTCGGGCTTCGTCGGCGAGTTCCTGACGCTGCTCGGCACGTTCAATGCGGGCTCGGAGTTCCCCGCGAGCCACCCGGACTACCTGCCGTACCCGCGGCTGCTCGGCGCGCTCGCGACGACCGGCGTCATCCTCGGTGCGATCTACCTGCTCTGGATGTTCCAGAAGGTGTTCTTCGGCAAGCTCGACAAGGCGAAGAACGGCCGGCTCAAGGACCTCAGCGGGCGCGAGCTCGCGGTGTTCGTGCCGCTCGTCCTCGCGATCTTCGCGATGGGCCTGTTCCCCCGCCCGTTCCTGCGGACGATGGAGCCATCGGTGCAGAAGTTCGTCGGTGACTACAAGGCGCGGCTCGCCGAGTGTGATGGTCCCGCGCATCGCTACGGCACGATGCTGCCCGCCGCGGACGGCACGTGCGCCCCCGCCAAGCCGGTGCCCGACGGCCTCGCGGCGACCGGAGGTGTCCGATGACGTTCAACCCCGCCGACCTCGGCTGGCTCATCCCGTACATCATCCTCGTCGTCACGGGCCTGCTGCTCGTGATCGCCGAGTCCTTCTACAAGGGCGAGGATCGCTCGGCGCTCGTCGGGCTCACGGTCGCGGGCGCCCTCGCCTCCGCGGTCGCGTCGGTCGTCCTCTACCGCGAGGTCCCGCCCGGCGTTCGCATCGGGCTGCTCGGCGAGATGCTGCTCGCGGATCGGACCGGCTACGTGCTGTCGGCGCTGTTCGCGTGCGTGACCGCGCTCGCGGCGCTGATGTCACCCGGCCACCAGCGCGAGCACGGCTGGCAGATGGGCGAGTACTACGGCCTGCTGCTGCTGTCGGCCTCGGGCATGGTGATGCTCGCGCACGCCGCCAACCTCGTGACGGTGTTCCTCGGCATCGAGACGATGTCGATCGCCGTCTACGTCATGGTCGCGATGAAGCGACGCTCGCGGCGCGGCAACGAAGCCGCGATGAAGTACTTCCTGATCGGCGCGTTCGCGACCGGCTTCCTGATGTACGGCATGGCGCTGCTCTACGGCGCGGCCGGGACCACGAGCCTCGTCCGCATGCAGTCGGCGCTGGCGGCGACGACCAACCCCGGCCTCGTGGTCGCGGGCGCGTTCCTGCTCGTCGTCGCGTTCGGCTTCAAGGTCGCCGCGGTGCCGTTCCACATGTGGGCGCCCGATGCCTACGAAGGCGCGCCGACGCCGGTCACCGCGTTCATGGCGGCCGCCGTCAAGGGCGCCGCGATCGCCGCGATGATGCGCGTGTTCGGCATCGCGCTCGGTGGCGAGATCATCCCGTACGGCACGCTCGGCTGGGCGAGCCCGCTCGTCGTGATCGCCGCCATCACGATCACCATCGGTAACATCAGCGCGGTCCGCCAGGACAACATCAAGCGGATGCTGGCGTACTCGTCGATCTCGCACGCGGGCGTGCTGCTCGTCGGGCTCTCGGCGATGGGGCTCGGCTCGATCACGGCGAACCCCGCGATCGTCTACTACCTGATCGCGTACAGCATCACGACGATGGGTGCGTTCGCCGTCGTCGCGTACGTCGGCTCGAAGGGCCGCGAGCGGCTGCTGGTCGATGACTGGGCTGGCTTCGGCGCGAAGCATGGTGCCGTCGCGCTCGCGATGACGATCTGCCTGCTCTCGCTCGGTGGCGTGCCGCCCACCAGCGGCTTCTTCGGCAAGTTCTACATCTTCAAGGCCGCGATGGAGGTCCACGACGGCCAGCTGCTGTGGCTCGTCGTGGTCGGTGTCGTCAACTCGGCGATCAGCATCTACTACTACCTGCGGATCGTCACGGCGATGTACTTCCGCGAGCCGACCCAGCCGTTCACGCCGACCCGCTCGCCGGGCCTGATCTTCGTGATCGTGATCTGCCCGCTGATCATCCTGGAGATGGGGATCATGCCGGGCTGGTGGATCCGGCTCGTCGGGTTCTGAGCTCCAGCGAACCCCAGGAGGACGCCGTGAAGGTGCTGCACGAGCTCGCGCGCGCGGCCGGGATCGATCCCGAGTACACCAGCTGGAAGGGCAAGCCCGCCGGTTCGACGGACGAGGCGCTGCTCACCGCGATCCAGGCGCTCGCGCCGGATCTCGGGATCGAGGTCGGGCGGGCCGAGGATGCGCCGGCGGCGCTGGCCGCGCTCGAGCGGGCGCGCTGGGCCGAGGTCGTGCCGCCGGTCGTCGTCGGTTGGAATGGGACGATCGTCGTGCCGTTCACCGTGCCCGTGAACGACGATGGTCCCTGGGAGATCGAGGTCACGACCGAGGAGGGCCGCACGTTCAGCGCGCATGGGCGCCTGTTCGAGCTGCCCGCCGATGCCCACGCGTGGCCCGCGGGCATCGCGCACTGCACGCGTCGCGCGACCGTGTTCCTCGAGCCCGGCGAGCTCGGCTACCACCACGTGGCATGGCGCACCGCGGGCACCCATGGCGAGGCGTTCGCGATCGCGGCGCCCGAGCAGACCTGGGGCGCCCCGGGCAGCGGGCCGAAGCGGTGGGGCGTGTTCGCGCCCGTCTACGGGCTCGCGTCGGTGACGGCCGGGCAGGCCGGCGACCTCGCGACGCTGCGCCGGCTGTTCGATGCCGTCGGCAAGCGCGGCGGGCGCTACGTCGCGACGCTGCCGATCCTCGCGCAGTTCCTCGACGAGCCGTGCGCCTTCTCGCCGTACTCGCCGGCGAGCCGGCTGTACTGGAACGAGCTCTATCTCGATCTCGGCGCGCTCGCCGCCGAGGCCGGCATGCCCGCGCCGACGGCGCCTCCGATCGTGCCCGATACGCTGATCGACTACCGCGGCCAGTACCACTGGCGGCGGCAGGCGCTCGATCCGATCGCGCGCGCGCTCCTCGCGGATCCGGTGCGAGGCTCCGAGATCGACGCGTGGGCGCACGCGACCGGCGCGTACGACTACGCCGCGTTCCGCGCGATCGGCGAGACCCAGCGCCGCGGCTGGGCCGACTGGCCGGCGAGCTATCGAGAAGGCGTCCCGATGATCGGCACGCGCTCCGACGCGATCGGGCTGGGCATCGACGCCGCGCACGTCAACTCGCACGTCGTCGCGCAGTGGGCGATGCAGCGCCAGCTCGAGCAGCTCGCCGCGCATCCGGTGCGGCTCTACCTCGATCTTCCCGTCGGCGTGAACTGCGATGCCTACGAGGTGTGGCGCCATCGCGGGCTGTTCCTGACGTCGCTGGCGGCCGGCGCGCCGCCCGATCCGCTGTTCCTGGGCGGCCAGAACTGGGGCCTGCCGCCGCTGTCGCCGGGCGCGCAGCGCAAGGATCACTATCGCTACCTGATCCGCTGCATCCGCCACCACATGAAGGTGGCTGGCATGCTGCGCATCGATCACGTGATGGGGCTGTTCCGGCTGTACTGCGTGCCCGTGGGCCGGCCCGCCACCGACGGCGTCTACCTGCGCTATCCGCACGAGGAGCTGCTCGCGATCCTCACGCTCGAGTCGCATCGCAACGCGTGCGCGCTGGTCGGCGAAGATCTCGGGACGGTGCCGCCGGTGGTCCGCCCCGCGATGCAACGCCACGGCCTGTTCCGGCTGCACGTCGGCCAGTGGTTCATGCCGGCGAAGGTCGGCGGCAAGCCCGAGGCGTCGCCGCCGGGTGCGGTCGCGAGCCTCAACACGCACGACACCCCGACCTTCGCGGGCTGGTGGCTCGGTGCCGACATCGAGGATCGCCGCGACCTCGACCTGATCGATGCCGAGCAGGAGGCCGCCGAGCGCGTCGAGCGCGCCGACGCGCGGGTCGCCCTGCTGTCGTTCGCGGGCGCGAACGTCGTCGACGATCACCTCACCGAGGTCGAGCGCGCGATGGTCGCGACGACCACGGATCTCGCGCTCGGGCCCGCGGAGGTGATGCTGCTCGCCCTCGATGATCTCGCGCTCGAGGCGACCCCGCACAACGTCCCGGGCACCGTGGACCAGCGCCCGAACTGGCAGCGCCGCGTGCCTGGCTGGGCGGATGCGCTCGACGAGACCCGCGCAGCGCCCGCCGCCGCCGCCGCGGTGGCCGCGGTCGTCGCGGCCCGCCCGACGCGCTAGTCCAGGCGCGCCGGCTGCGAGAAAGCCCCATTGGCACGGAGGCTGCTCGACACTCCGAAGGAGGTCCTCATGGCTTCGGGTAGCAGCAGCAACAGCGCGGTCCTGGCGATCTTCGCCATCATGCTCCTCGCGATGCTCGGCTCGTTCATCGCCTGGCAGACCGGCGTGCTCGGGGATGGCGAGCGGCGCGGCGCAGCCCCCGACGTGACCACCGGCACGTCGAACGAGTGAACCCGCGCTCGGGGTGGACCCCGTGTCCGGGAGTATCGGAGCCGGCCGGGCGTGCGCCTCGTGTATCGTCGGTCGGTGCGCGTCTGCCTGCTCTGGGTGTTAGCGAGTTGCTCGTTCAGCGCGTCGCCCCTCGGGAGTGATGCCGGTGACCCGCCGACCCAGGACGCGACGTCGGATGCAGCAGGGCCCGACCTCGACGCCGCGGCGATGCCAGACGCCGACGGCGACGGCATCGCCGACGCCGCCGACAACTGCCCAACCGTCGCGAACCTCGACCAGCGCGACCATGATCTCGATGCGCGCGGCGACGCCTGTGATCACTGTCCCCACCTCCCGGACCCCACCGACCCCGATGGTGATGGCGACGGTCTCGGCGACGCCTGCGATCCGCGGCCCGCGGCGGCCGGCGACACGCTGATCACCTGGGACGGCTTCTACGCCGACAGCACCGTGCTCGCGACGTGGACGATGACGAACGGCACGTGGAGCGTCGGGAACGGCACGCTGCGGCAGACCAACGGCCAGACCGTGGCGTTCGCGACCGCGCCCGGTACGATCGCGCGTGTGTACGCTGCGTATGGCTTCACGGCGGTCTCGGTGGGACCTCCGATCATGATCAACGGCACGCCGTACGCCCCGGCCGTCGGCGACTTCGCCGGGGTCGCGCCGAACCGCAACTACGGGTGCGCGATGTCCCGGGATCCCGGCAACCGGATCACGGCGTTCTCGACGATCAACGGCGTCACCCAGAACTCGCCCGCCGTGTGGAACGGGGACTTCGCCACGGGGCAGCGCTACAAGATCACCCAGCACCTCGCGTCGACCAACGACTGCACGTTCGTCCACGCCACGACGACCGCGAGCGACTCGGGAGCCGTCGGGGTGACCAGCGGGACCTTCTCGCTGTTCACGACCGCCTCGGCGATCGACTTCGACTACGTGTTCCTCGTCGAGATCGGCTCGTAGCCGCGCTGGAGATTGGCCGCCAGTGTGACCAGGCAAGGCTGGTCCGTAGGAAAGGGAGGTGCGGATGCCTTCATAGAAATACGGTGAGTCATCTAGCGGGTGCGAATCCCGCCCGATCAAAGCCGCCATGCAGG
>JALZOI010000227.1 GCA_030857245.1 Myxococcota bacterium | reverse complement strand
CTCGAGGAACGCGAAGTAACGCTCGGGGAGCGGTCGCGCGGCCCGACGACGCCGACGACGCCGACGCCGGCCCGGCCGGCAGCATCGGCCAGCCCTGGAATGGCCGGCTCCGCGGCGGCGCGCGGCTCCCTGCCGGGGAAGGCTACAAGGTCCGCCGCCCGCACCGCGCGTTCGGCGCGACCCACGTCGTCGATCACCTGCAGCGCGCGATCGCGATGGTCCGGGCGCTCTACCCCGACGTCCACACGCTCGCGATCGGCGATCTCTCGGCGCAGCACGGCGGCAAGATCGATCGCCACCACTCGCATCAGTCCGGGCTCGACGTCGACCTCGGGTTCTACTTCCACGTCGTGCCCGCCGGCTATCCCGACACCTTCGTCACCGCCAACGCGGAGCTCGATCTCGCCGCGACCTGGGCCCTGCTCACCGCGTTCTCGCGCACGACCCACCTCGACGATGGCGTCCAGATGATCTTTCTCGATCACGCCGTCCAGGCCCGGCTCTATCACTGGGCCCGCAAGCGGGGCACCCCCGAGGATCAGCTCGCCGACATCCTCCAGTACCCGCGCGGCAAGGACGTCCTCGCGGGCCTGGTCCGCCACTGGCCGCACCACGCCGACCACCTCCACGTCCGCTTCAAGGCCGCGTCGACCGCGGCCGAGTGAACGCGTGATCGGTGCAGCGGGCGCTACGCGACGACGCGCGCGGCGGGCAGCGTCGGACTGGCGTGCATCGCGTCGGCGGCGCGGGTGAGCAGCCCGAGGAACGAGACCAGCGCGGCGATCCCGGCGCCTGCCGCGACGAAGCTCAACACGACGAAGCCGTTGACCGTGCTCGCCTTGAACAGCTGACTCTGGATCCCGACGCTGCTCGCGAACAGGATCACGGTCAGCACGGTGCGCACGCTCGCGGCCTCGCGGAGCTCATCGTTGGCGCGCGCGGCGGCGAACGTCGAGATCGCGGACCCGACGAGGGCGAGCCCCGCGGTCGCGAGGAGCGGCCCCAGCACGGACCACGACGACAACAACTCCTGGGTGGCCCCCCAGATGCCACCGTCGAGCCCGCTGTACAGGGCGCCGAGCTGGTGGAGGTGGACGCCGACCCACCACATCGTGATCGCCGCGCCCACGGCGAGCCGGAACCGCGGCAGCCCGTCGACCCAGCTCCGCGACGCCCGCAGGAACCCGACCGCACAGATCACCATCGTCGCCAGCACGATCAGGGGCCCGCCGAACATCACGATCTTGGCCGCGCCCTGCGAGCGCAGCATGGCGACGGTGAACACCGCGAGCGCGAGCGCGGCGACGATGCGAAACCGCAACGCACCGGCGGCCTGGCGGAAGCCCGCTGACGCCTCGTCGGGATCCTGCGCGGGCCCGACGCCGTCACGGACGAGTGTGGCCGCGAGCCCGAGCAGGCCGGCCGCGCCGAGCGTGCCGATCGTCGACCAGTACAGGAGCTCGATCATCCGGTGCTGCCACAGCCACTCGTGCAGCCCATCGGTGACATACGGCACCCAGCCGCGCGCGAGCACCGCGAGCACCGCCATCCAGGCGGCGACCGGAGCCCGCGTGAAGCCGCGCGCCGCGGCGGCGACGCAGATCGCGACCGCCGTGGCGAGCGCGCCGAGCGCGACGTGGCTCCACCGGAAGATCGCGAACACGGTCTCGTTGCGCCCGACCACCGCGTTGATGAACGGGTAGGCCACGACCCAGATCAACGTGACGAGCGTCAGCGTCGCGGCCACCCGCAGCAGCGTGTGCGCGCGCCCGGTGCACCGGCGCGCGAGCTCGAGCAGGCCCAGGCTGACGAGCAGGTACTCGGCGACCGGCGCGCCGAGCGTGAACACGTGCCAGCGGGTCCCGCTCATGCTCGCGAGCCCGAGGACGAGCCGGACGAGATCTGCCAGCACGCCCACGGCGAGACCGACGAACAGGGCAGCAGGGATCGGCAGCTTCAGCACGCCGCGACGGTAGCGAAAACCCGAGGGCGCGCCACTAGAAACCTTCGGTCCTCGCGATCACCTCGTTCATGATCTCGCGGGTCCCGCCGCCGATCGGGTAGAGCCGGGCATCGCGGAACAGCCGCTCGACGAGCGTCTCGCGCATGTAGCCGTAGCCGCCGTGGAGCTGCACGGCGTGATCGCAGACGAAGCTGCACATGTCCGTCGCGGTGTTCTTCGCCATCGCCGCGAGCCCCGCCGCCTGCAGATCGCCGCCCGGGCGGAGCACCCGGATCACGGCCTCCCCGGTCAGCGCGCGCGCCGCGGCGAGCCGGCTCGCCATGTCGGCGAGCTTGTGGCGGGTGACCTGGAAGCCGGTGAGCGGCTTGCCGAACGCCTGGCGCTCGCGCGCGTAGGTGACCGACTCGCGATACGCGAGCTCCGCGATCGCGACGCACTGCCCGGCGAGCATCAGCCGCTCGGCCGCGAAGTTCGTCATGATCATCGGGAACGCGCCGTGCTCGGGTCCGACCCGGTTGGCGACCGGCACCCGGCAGCCATCGAAGTGGAGCTCGGCGGTGTCGCTCGCCCACCACCCGGTCTTGCGCAGCTTGCGGCCCACCGTGAACCCCGGCGTGCCCTGCTCGATGACGATCATCGAGATCCCGCCGTGGCCCGGCCCGCCGGTCCGCACCGCCGTCGTCACGAAGTCGGCGCGCGTGCCCGAGGTGATGAACGTCTTCGCACCCGTGATGACGTAGTGTTCGCCGTCGCGCTCGGCGCGGGTCGCGAGCGCGGCCACGTCGCTGCCGCCGCCCGGCTCGGTCACCGCGAGCGCGGCGATCTTGCCCTCCGCGAGGCACGGCCGCACGAACCGCTCGTGCTGCGCGGGCGTCCCGAACCGCACGATCGGGGGCAGCGCGATGCCATGGCTGCCCAGCCCGACCACGGTGCCCACCGAGCGGCCCGCGATGACGAGCTCGTCGCTCGCCGCGAGCACGTGCCCGAGGTCGCCGCCCTGCCCGCCGACCGCCTCGGGATAGCCGACGCCCGAGATGCCCGCCTGCGCAGCGGTGCGATAGAGCTCGATCGGAAACGCCTCGGCCTCCTCCCAGTCGGCACCGTGGGGCGCGATGTGGGTCTGCGCGAATCGCCGCATCGTCGCCCGGATCGCCGCATGCTCCTCGGTCTCGAACAGGTAGGGCATCGGCGCGAGCATACGCGCGCCCGCGAGGACGTGCGGACGTCACAAGTGTTACCAAGAGATATGACGTCCGCTCCGTCCGTCCCGTCGCGCCTCCGACGGTCCCGTCACCTCTCGTGGTTCGGACACATGGGCGCCGTCTACCTGTTCCACGATCTCTACGGCTACCTCATGGAGATGAGCTCCGATATCGCCCAGATGATCGAGGCGTTCGACGACGGGGTCGATACCGAGGAGACGATCCGCTACTACCAGGGCAAGTTCGGCGAGGCCGATCCTCGCGAGTTCGTCGAGGTGCTCGTCGGGCACGCGGTGCTCGTCGATCCCGTCGAGGACGAGATCGAGGGCATGTGGGCGTTCGTGCCGATCAAGGGCAAGTGGAACGTCTGGCAGCGCCGCGACGATCGCCTGACCCTGTGGACGGCGTGGGGCGAGCGTCCGGTGCAGCAGATCTTCCTCGATCCCGAGGAGACGAAGATGTGGGACGCGTTCGACGGCACCCAGCGCCTGATCGAGATGCGCCACCACCATGACAACGACAAGCTGATCGCGCTGGTGCGGCGCCTCGTGCACAGCGACGTCCAGGCGCTCAAGCTCTCGGTGATGCCGTGGGCCGTCTATGCGAAGCGTCCGGCGATGGCACCGGCGTACCTCGCCTCGACGATGCCGTATCCGCGCTGGCAGCCCGGCCTCCCGGTCCCCGCGCAGGTGGCGCTCACCGCGTATCACCAGGACGACATCACGGATGCCGACCGCCAGTTCGATCACCAGGAGACCACGCTGTCGCACCTGCTGCGGGAGCCGCACTCGGTGCTCGCCGACCGCACGTACGGGCAGGCGCTCGCCGATGCGCTGCTCACGAAGCAAGCCGTCCCCGAGGGTCGCGTCCGCGTGCTCGAGATGGGCGCGGGGCTCGGCTACGTCGCACGCGACGTGATCGAGCGGTTGACCGAGGCCAAGCGCCAGGTCGACTACACGATCGTCGAGCTCGCGCCGGCGCTCGCGACGGCGCAGCGCGCGCGGATCGGCGACCGCGCGACGTGGCAGCTCGGCGACATCCTCACCGTCGACCTGCCCGATGCCGGCTTCGACCTGATCATCAGCAACGAGATGGCCGGCGATCTCCCGGCGCAGCAGCTCGCCCGCGAGGCGCTCGGACTCGGCGCCGATGGCACCGGCACGGTCGATCGCGACAAGCTCCGCGCCCTCGGTGGCGGCGCGACGATCGCAGCGGACCTCGGCGTCGCGCTCGACGATGCGCCCGATCCGCTCTACCTGCAGACCGGCGCGTTCGAGCTGATCGCGCGGATCGCCCGCTGGCTCGCGCCCGGCGGCACGGCGGTGGTGACCGAGTTCGGTGACGTGGCCGCGTGGCCCAAGCTGTCGACCCACCTCGATCATCCCGAGCTGTCCACCCACTTCGGCCAGCTCCTCCAGGCCGCGCGCGGCGCCGGCCTCGAGGGCAACATCGAGTTCGTGATCGATCTGCTCGATTTCGATCGCGACGAGAAGGGCCTCGCGACGACCCGGAGTCATTTCCGCGCGCTGCGCGCCCTCGCGCGCGACAGTGGCGTGGAGCTCCCGAAGCTCGGCTACACGCCGGCGCTGCTCGAGCAGACCGTGGCAGGCAAGCTCGACCTGGAGCAGATCGGTGAGCTCCGGTGGGATCGGATCGAGGACCGCCTGATGGGGCTCGTTCCGCACGAGTTCAAAGCCCTCGTGATCAAGCGCGCGCGCTGAGCCGGGGAGCTTGGCCGCCAGAGCCGCCAAGGGACGCCAGCCGAAGAGAAAGAGAGCGGTGGGTGCGCCCAGCTGCCAGGCGGCACGCTGGTCCGGCTGCTGATCCTCCTGCTCCTGCTCTAGACTGTCGACATGACCACGGCACCTCGCGCCCGGTTGCTGGCGATCCTCGTCCTCGGGCTGCTCGCCCTGACCGGCGGCTGTCGGCTGTCCTACACGGGCGGCGCGCGCCCGGTCGACCAGAGCTCGCTGGACGCGAGCTGGTTGCGAGCCGCGCAGACGCCGGTCGTCCGCCAGCGCTCGCAGAGCGACTGCGGCCTGGCGGCGCTCGCCATGGTCGCGGGCGCATGGGGCCGCACGTGGACGCTCGACGAGCTGAGCCGCGAGCTCACGCCGACCGCGAAGGGCGTCAAGCTCGGCGCGCTTCGCGACCTGGCGCGCCAGCGCGGGCTCGATGCGTACGCGATCAGCGGCACGCACGAGGATCTGCGGAAAGAGCTCGGGAAGGGGCGCCCCGTCCTCCTCGGCTTGCTGCTGCCGTACGAGAGTGACCGCGCGCTCAACCACTATGAAGTCGCGATCGCGATGGACCCGCGCGACGGCAGCGTCATCACGCTCGATCCGTCGAGTGGCAAGCACATGCGGCGCACCAGGCAGGTGCTCGAGGCCGAGTGGAAGCCGGGCGGCTACCCCACGCTCGTCGTCGTGGGGGAGCGAGCGGTGGCGCGCGGTGATGCGGTCACGCGCCACGCGTCGCGGTGATCCGGCTGCCTGGGCGACGTGGGCGGTGCGCAGGCACCCCGTGGCGCGGATGCCTGGTGGTACGGCTGATGCTCCTGGCTATGGCCAAGGAGATGACCATGAAGAAACGTACGAGCATTCGACATGTGTTCGTCGCGGCCGCGGTGCTCGCGTTGCCTGCGGCCTGCAAGGACAACTCCCGCGGGGCCGCCGATCAGGCCGCCGAGACCGTCACCGACAGGACGGAGGACCTGCGCGAGGAGCGCGAGGAGCTCCGCCAGGAGGTGAGCGAGCAGCGTGAGGAGATCGCGGAGGGTGCGCGCAAGCGCGACGAGCACCTCCGCCGCGATGACAGCTTCCGCGCGACCCGTGATCGCGCGGTCAACCGCCTCGACGATAACCACGCGCGCGAGACCGCGAAGGACATCGCGGAGGAGGCGCACGACGTCAACGAGAAGGCGGTCGAGGTCGCGAATGCGGCTGACGAGTTCGCCCACCGGCGCCAGCTCAGGATCGCCGAGCTGCGGTCGGTGCACAGCGTGATCGCCTCGCAGCCGATGCTGATCACCGCGCTCACCAGCATGACGCCGCTGATGGACCGTGCGCGCGCCGACGTCAACGAGAAGCTGCAGGTGTTCCAGATGCGGCTCGACGAGACCGGCAACGCGATCGAGGCGCTGCAAGGCGTGGGTCCGGAGGACTGGGAGGCCCGCCACGACGCGGCCGAGCAGACCAGGGACCGCCTCGAGGAGGCGCGTGATGCCGCCTGGGAGGCTCTCACCGACGGCGACCGCATCGGGTCCTCGTAGCGCGATCCGCGCGCACCTGGGCGCGGGCGGTGATAGCGTTCTCACCGATGGCCAAGCCACTCGAGTACAACGCGACGCTGACGGAGCGCATCGACATCACCGACGCGCTCTCGATCTTCCGGATCCAGCCGGACCAGCAGCCCGCGGCGCGCCCGTGGTTCACGCCCGGCCAGTACTGCGTGCTCGGCATGAACAACGCCGAGCACCCCACGCTCGGCTCGGTGCGGCGCTCGATGTCGATCGCGTCGGCGCCCGAGGACGCGGGGCCGACGGAGTTCTACGTGCGCTTCGTCTCGAAGCCGGAGTCCGAGAACCCGCTGACCCACCTGCTGTGGAAGCTCGAGGATGGTGACCGCCTGTACATGCGGCCGGTCGCCGCCGGCGTGTTCACGATCAAGGACACGATCGGCGTCGACGATCCGCGGATCCGCGTGATGGTCGCGGCCGGTACCGGCTCGGCGCCCTTCGTCAGCATGGTGCGCAGCGAGCTCAACCGCGATCCGAACGTCGACCTCTCGAAGTACGTGCTCCTGCACGGCGCGTCGTACCCGGCGGACCTCGGCTACCGCGACGAGCTCACGCTGCTCGCGAAGAACCACGGCCTGCGCTACTGGGGCACCGTCAGTCGTCCGCAGGCGGCGGAGGGCTGGACCGGTGACACCGGTCGCGTCGAGGCGTTCTTCGAGCCCGCGCGGCTCACCGATCTCGAGGCGCGCCTCGGGTTGCCGCCCGGCGGGTTCACGCCGCGCAATGTCGTGATCTTCATCTGCGGGCTCACCGGCACGATCACCGGGACGATCATCCCGCTGATCGACCGCGGCTTCATCCCTGACTTCAAGCGGATCCGCGAGGCCCTCGGCGTGCCCGCTGACGCCAAGGACAGCGTGTTCTACGAGCAGTACGACACCGAGCCGGTGATCAACGTCAAGGACCCGTCGGTCGTCGAGCCGCTCCGCGAGCGCATGCAGGCCGCGCTGGCCCGCCTGTGACGCCTGTGACGCCTGTGACGCCTGGGACGCCTGGGACCGGAGGCGCCTTCGTCCTCGGCGCGACGGGCTTCGTCGGGCGCGAGGTCGTGCGGCAGCTCTGCGTGCGCGGCACGCGGACGATCGCGCACGTCCGCCCCGACTCGTCGGCGCTCGAGCGCTGGCGCGCCACGTTCGGCGCGCTCGGCGCGGAGGTCGACACCACGGCATGGGACGGCACCGCGCTGGTCGACACGCTGCGGACGCGCGACCCCGATCAGCTCTACATCTTGATCGGAACGACGCGCGCGAAGGCGAAGGCGGATCGCGTCGACGGCAACATCTACGAGCAGGTCGACCTCGGGCTCACGCAGCTCGCCGTCGCCGCGGCGGCATCGCGGGCCGGCGGCGCGACCGCGGATCGGCCACGGCTCGTCTACCTGTCGAGCGTCGGCGCGTCGCGGGACGCACGGTCAGCGTACCTCGAGGCGCGCGGCAGGGCCGAGGACGTCGTGACGAGCTCCGGGTTACCATGGGTGATCGCACGGCCCTCGTTCATCACGGGCGATCGTGACGAGGCCCGGGTCGGCGAGCGCGGCGGCGCGCTCGTGGCCGATGGGCTGCTCGCGGTGGCCGGCGTGTTCGGCGGCCGCAAGCTGCGGGACAAGTACCGGTCGACCTCGCCCGATGTCCTCGCGTCGGCCCTGATCCGGATCGGCGAGGCGCCCGAGCGAGATCGCATCGTCGACGCCGACGGCCTGCGCTGACGCGCCGCGTGCCGACGCCGGTCAGTCCAGCCGCGGGAACGGCGGGACCTCCACCATCACGAGCTCCGCCGTCGCGGGGATCGGCACGCACTGCAGCACGAGCTTGTCGGGGTTGTTCTCGATCTTCGTCCCGAGCTTGGGGTCGGAGAGGTCCGCCGGCAAGGCGATGGCGCAGGCGCTGGCGCCCTCGGGGACCTCGGTCATCGTCGCGAACAGATCGCCCGCGCGCGCCTTCGCGAGCACCGGCGCGGGCGCGTGCTCGCCCTCGATCGGGCGCGCCGCGCGCTCCTGTGCCGAGACGCCGAGCTGCAGGAGCTTGCGGAGCGTCATCGTCGACACGGTGCCCGACATCACCAACACCGCGGCGTTCCCGACGGGACCGGCGACGGTGCTGCGGACGAGGATGTGCAGTGCGCGCTTCGACGTCGGCACCTCGAGCGTGAGCCCCGACTCGACCTCGCGTCGCACAACGAGCTCGACCATCGGACCGGTCTTGTTCGACGACTCGCCGCGCATCACCAGGAAGCGCAGCCGGCCCCGCGGCAGCCCGCCGAGCTCGAAGCTGCCATCGGCGCGCACCGGCGCGACCAGCGCGTACCGCAGCTCGGCGCGAGTCGGATCGAGCGCGAGGACCGACGCCGACTGGTGCGGCACGTCGCCGAGCACGACCTTGCCCATGACCCGGCTGGTCGGCTCGAGCGTCAGCGTCACGCGATCCCCGAGCGCCACGGGTCGCGCGCGGAGCTCGCCGAGCTGCGCGATCACGAGCCCGCTCTCGGCCGCATCGGGCACCTCGAACGTGCCGTCGGCCGCCGTGGTCGCGAACCGCAGGCTTCCAGCCTCCGTCATGACCATGCTGGCGGTGCCACCGGCGATGCGATGGCCGACGACGACCTGAGCTCCCGCGACGGGCTTGCCGGCGCGATCGAGCACGCGCCCGCTGACCCGGCGCGACGGCTGGTTGGGCTCGCTTCGCCGCAGCTGCTTCAGGAGCTCGTGCGCACCCAGGTCGTCGCCGGTGCGGAACCGCCACCCGGCCAGCGTGGCCGTGATGCCGCGCATCGCCTCGCTGGTGGGGCCGAGGCTCTCGAGCGCGCGCATCCGTAACGAGTCCAGCGCGGGGGTGAAGGCCGCCAGGTCCTCCGGCGTGCCGCGGCTCTGGCGCAGCGCGAGGATGCGTAGCCCGGTCGTGATCTCGGCGCTCCGGCGGCCCCGCGCCGCGAAGCCCGCCATCGCCTTCTCGGCGCGAGCGATCGCCTCGTCGTGCTGCTCGGCGCGGTGCGCGATCATGCTGCGCAGCAGATCGATCGCCGCCGTGACATCGGCCTGGGGCACGCGCTGGCTCGCGAGCTCCGCGAGCTTGAGCTTGCTGGTGACCGCAGTGCCGAGCACCGAGCTGTCGAGCGCGAGCTCGGCCGCGAACAGCGCGAGCTCCGCGCGGACGCGATCGTCGGGGCAGCGCTCCGATTCCTCGACGGCGTCCGCCAGCTGACGCTCGCGATCGTCCGCTGCGCCACCCCTGACCACGAGGTAGCGCGCGATCGCGGAGGCACACGGATCACCGGCCACGTCGCGCGCCAGGCTCCGCGCCGTCTCGGGCTCCGGCTTGCCGAGTACCGCCTCGTCGCGGAGCAGCGCCGCGACCGCGACCCGCAGCTGTGGGCTCACCGGGGCGAGCAGCCGGGGCGGTGGCGTGGTCGCGCACACCGCCGGATCGATCAGCCAGCCGCCCGCGTCGACGTCGAGCGGCCCCCGGATCGCCTCGACCGCACGCGCCACGGCGTCGAGCCGCCCGAGCACGCC
>JALZOI010000837.1 GCA_030857245.1 Myxococcota bacterium | reverse complement strand
GCACGGCGACGTGCCGGCCGCCGAGGCCGCCGGGCCGCGCGTCAAGCCGAACATCCCGCGCGGCACCAACGGCGTCTACGGTGACGCCGATGCGGCCGCGAAGGCGGCGCGGCGTGCCTTCGAGCAGAACGAGCGGACCGACGTCGCGACCAAGGTCAAGATGGTGGCGGCGATGCGCAAGGCGGTGCTCGCGAACAACGAGCAGCTCGCGCGCTACGCCGTCGAGGAGACCGGGCTCGGTCGCTACGAGGACAAGCTCGCGAAGAACCGGCTCGTCGCCGAGAAGACGCCCGGGCCCGAGATCCTGCAGACCGTCGCGTACACCGGCGACCACGGCCTGATGCTCACCGAGCGGGCGCCGTACGGCGTGATCCTCGCGATCACGCCGACGACGAACCCCACCGAGACGATCCTGTGCAACGCGATCGGCATGATCGCGGCCGGCAACGCGGTCGTCTTCAACGTCCACCCGTCGGCGGCGCAGGTCTGCAACTGGTGCGTCCACCTGCTCAACGAGGCGATCCAGTCGGTCGGTGGACCCAAGGACGTCATCGTCTCGGTCGAGCGGCCGACCATCGAGACGGCGAACGTGCTGATGAAGCACCCGCTGGTGCGGCTCATCGTCGTCACCGGTGGGCCCGCCGTCGTCAAGGCAGCGATGAACTCGGGCAAGAAGGCGATCGGCGCCGGCCCGGGCAACCCGCCGGCCGTCGTCGACGAGACGGCCAACCTCGCCAAGGCCGCGGACGCGATCGTGCGCGGCGCGACGCTCGACAACAACATCGTCTGCATCGCGGAGAAGGAGATCATCGCGGTCGACTCGATCGCGACCGAGCTGATCCGCCAGCTCCAGAAGCAGCCGGCGCTGCTCCTCGACCAGCGGCAGACCCGCGAGCTCGAGAAGGTCGTGCTCGAGGGCGACCACGTCAACAAGGAGTGGATCGGCAAGGACGCCGGGCTGATCGCGAAGGCGGCCGGCATCGGCGGCCACGGTCAGGATCTCCGCATGCTGTTCTGCGAGGTCGACGAGCAGCACCCGTTCGTCCAGCACGAGCTGCTGATGCCGGTGATCCCGCTGTTTCGCGTGCGCGACTCGATCGAGGCGATCGCCGCCGCGCTCCGCGTCGAGCACGGCTTCCATCACACGGCGACGATGCACTCGCTCAACATCGACAACATGGCGTCGATGGCGCGGCTCTGTAACTGCAGCATCTTCGTCAAGAACGAGGCGTCGTACGCCGGCCTCGCGCTCGGCGGCGAGGGCTACACCTCCTTCACGATCGCGTCGCCGACGGGCGAGGGCCTGACCACCGCCGTGCACTTCACGCGCGAGCGCCGCTGCACCCTGAAGGAAGCCTTCAGGTTCGTCTGAGCGTGCGAGGTCCTGCCCTGGGCGTCCTCGAGATCGGCACGATCTCGCGTGGCATCGTCGTCGCCGACGCGGCCCTCAAGCGCGCGCCCGCGATCCTGCTGTCGTCGCGCGCGATCTCGGGCGGCAAGCACCTGGTGATGCTCGAGGGTGGTGTCGCCGAGGTCGAGGAGGCGATGGCGGCCGGCATCCTGATGGCCGCCGAGCACCTGCTCGACCAGGTCGAGCTCGCCGCCGCCGATCACCAGGTCTGGGGCATGCTCGGTGCGCCGGTGTCGCCTCCCGACTGGACCGATGATCCGCACGCCGAGGCCGTCCTCATCATCGAGACCCGCACCGTGTGCGCCGCGATCGCCGCCGCCGACGCCGCGTGCAAGGTCGCCGATGTCTGGGTGCGCGACGTGCGGTTCGCGATCGATCTCGCGGGCAAGGCCTACTTCACGCTGACCGGCTCGCTCGACTCGATCGACGCCGCCCGCGACGCCGCGACCGCCGCGGCGACCGACAAGCTGGTGGGCGCCGAGCTGATCGCGCAGCCGTCGCCGGACCTGCGCGGCCGCCTGTTCCGCTGACGCCGACTCCGTCGCGCGGGTCGCTCGGGGCCTCGCGGTCAGGCCGATACGCCGCAGTCCCTCGGGCAACTCGTCGCAGTCTCGCCGCAGCGCGGGTTGCAGACGTTGTCGCCACACTTCCCGCAAGCGCTCGTGGATGCGAGCTCGTCGCAGCGCGAGGTCTCGCTGCCACAGTCCTTGGGGCAGCTCGTCGCGGTCTCGCCACAGCGCGGGTTGCAGACGTTATCGCCACACTTGCCACACGCGCCCGCGGCGGCCTGCTGCTCGACCGCCGACGTGGTGCCGCCGCAGTCGCGGGGGCAGCTCGTCGCGGTCTCGCCGCAGCGCGGAGTACAGACGTTGTCGCCGCACTTGCCGCACGCGGCCTCGGGCGACGAGCTCGTGGCCGCACTCGGTGCCGAGCTGGTTGCCGAAGGCGCGCTGGGAGCGTCGCCCGGCGCGCTCGTCGCGACGAACGCGCCCAGGGTGACGGCCATGCAGATGCAGAAGTTCATGATGGAGCGGCTCATCGCGCGACTCTCGCAGAGTCTTCGGGACGACACAATCCAGGCGGAGGCCACGTGGGGTGTCCGTGAGCCACGCGATCTTGCAGCCGGAGCGGAACCGCGTGCGTCGAGCTGTAGCCCGCCGTACGCCGCTAACGACGTGAGCTGACAAATCGCGGGAGCCACGCCGCGCAGCGCCCACGATCGCTTCGGGGCCGGGCAAGCGGCGTGGTACGTCGCGCGCGCATGTCGACGACGATGGCGGCGGACGAAACCCTGCACGCAACCCTCCAGACCGCGTGGGAGCTGGCGACCTCGATCGACCCGGCGCTGGGCACCGTGGTGCGGGCCCAGTGGACCACGCTCGAGGCGGCCATCGAGCGGCTCGCCCGTGCACAGGAGACCGGGCTCGACGAGCTCGCCGAGGACGACGTGCTCGACGCCGAGGCCGCGCTCGCGGGCACCTACCTGCGAGCCGCCGCGGTCGCGATCGCGGCGGGTGAGGAGGGCGCCGCGCATCGCTGGTTCGACGCCGCCGAGGAGCTCACCCACGACGCGGACGAGCTGCACGCCGTGATCGTCGCGGCGCGCCGCGCGCCGGAGCGCTTCCGCACCCTCGTGCAC
>JALZOI010000226.1 GCA_030857245.1 Myxococcota bacterium | reverse complement strand
AAGGCTAGGTGTGATGGGCGGCCGGAGGCTGGAACGAGAAGCCCCCTGCGGGTAGGCTGGGCGCGAAGGCTGTGCGGAGGCTGGGCGGGAAAGCTGAGCGGGAAGGCTGGGCGCGAAGGCTGTGCGGAGGCTGTGCGGAGGCTAGGCGGATGCTGGGCGGAGGCTGGGCGGAGCCGAGGCGACAAGGCTGAATGCGACGGGTGGGGGAGAGGCTGGGCGGAGTCTGGGCGACAAGGCTGAATGCGACGGGGGGCGGGGAGGCTGGGCGGGAACGGCTGGGCGGGAATGCTGGGCGGGAAGGCTTGGTCGGGAAGGCTGGGCGAAGGCTTGGGCGGGAAGGCTGGCGAGCCGAGGAGAAGGCTGGGTGTTACGAGCGGGCAGAGGCTGGACGCGACGCTGGGGCGAGGCGATTGTTCCACGTGGAACGCACGGTCTCGCCGTCCACCCGCTGCAACGAGAGGTGAGGTCGGTTGTTCCACGTGGAACGCACGGTGACCGCACCCGGCCGGCAGTGTTGCCGTGGTGCCTCGCAAGTCGACCGCGCCGGGCGCGCATCGCGGGTGCAGCGGTACCAGTGCACGTCGTCCTCGTACTTCGCCCAAGCCCCGATGCTGCGTCCTCCATCGCCCAACCTTCGCAGCGATCCTCGCGCCCCAACACCAAGTGGCACCGCGGTCTGTATCCAGCCTCCGCGTTGCACGATCGGCCTCCGCGCCTTCGCACCTCATCGCCCCACCTTCCCGCCAACTTCCGCCCATTGCTTTCGCGCCCAGCCTCGCTCGCGGACGGGTGCGGTCACCGTGCATTCCACGTGGAACAACCGCCCCATCACCTCGTTGCAGTGATGGACGGCGAGAACGTCGGGCGTTCAGCGCTGGTCGAGGGCGGCGTGGAAGGCGCGGAACATCTCGTTGAGGAGCGCTGGCTGGTGATAGGCGTTGAGGCCGCTGGGATTGGGCAGGAGCCAGAGAGCCGACGAACCGATGGTCTCGGGCTGGAGTCCAACGACGGCTTTGCGGCGCTCGAAGGCGATGCGGTACGCTTGGAGACCGACAACGGCGATAAAACGCGGCCGGAACTTCTGTGCCTTGCGGGTCAACGCGCGCGCGCCGGCGTGGAGCTCGTCGTGGGTGAGCTCGTCGGCGGTGGCGGTGGTCCGTGCCACCAGGTTGGTGATGCCGTAGCCAAGTGGCAGGAGCTCGGACTCCTCGAACGCGGAGAGCAGGCGAGGCGTGAAGCCCGACGCCAGGAGGGTTGGCCAGAAGAGATTACCCGGACCGGCAAAGTGGTGGCCGACGGCGGCGCTGTGAAGCCCAGGATTGATTCCGCAGAACAGTACGGCGAGCTCTGGTGCGATGAGGTCGGGCACCTTCTTCGAGCGCGCGGCGAGGAGCTGATGCTTCGAAGGACGCCAGGCACTGCCGTCGGTTGGGGGTCGAAGATTCGTCGCCACGGTCGACGCCCGCTTCGGCAGCCCAACCGCGGTCGCGCTTCGCTTCGCCACGGCTGACTTCGGAGTCGCCTTCGACTTCGCCATGCGGTCAGGTCACGAGTCGGGCGGCGACGATGATCGCGCGACGCTTGCCGTCGAGCTCGTAGCTGTGACGTTCGAAGGGGGCAGGGAGGTCGTCGCGCGGCGTCGCCTCGAAGCCGATCACGTGTCCGCCAACCCGGACCAGCTCGAGACCGCGTAGGATCCACTCGCGTAGATCGAAGGTCGCTCGCGAGCTCGCGATGTCGTAGTCGCGCTCCGCGTGATCCTCGAGGCGGCGCGCGAAGGCGGCGAGGTTGGGGAGCTGGAGCTCGCGGGCGGCGGTGCGCAGAAACGCGTGCTTCTTGTGCACGGGCTCGAGCGCAGTGAACGCGACGTCGGGCAGACAGATCGCGGCGATCACGACGGGGAAGCCGCCGCCGGATCCGACATCGATGACTGAATCGGCGCCCCGCAGATGCCGGATCGCCGGCAGACTGTCGCGGATGTGCTCCTCGATCTCCGCTGGCGTACCGGCCGCCGAGAGATTGATCCGCTCGTTCCACTTCGCGAACAGCTCGCGAAACTGATCGAGCTTCCCGAGATATTCAGCACCGATCCCCGCGGATCGCAGGGCGTTGACAAGCTGCGTCATGAGGTGGGCTCAATAATGAGCTGGCTGGCGGTGGGCACGATCGTCACGGAGCCGGCGCGCTCGGCGAGGACCGCCGCGATGGATGGTGCTGGTTTCACCAGCGTGCGCTCGACGATCGATGCGGGCAAGGCAGACACGAGATAGATCGTCACGCCGTTCGCGAGCCGCGGCAACACGCCGATCCGGAAGATCGACTCGTTGACGGTCTCGATCGGCTCGACCCCATCCGCGCACTCGGCCACCAAAACGAGCGCACCATCGGGCTCGACGAGCGGCGCCACGGCAGTCGCGATCTTCGCGGCCTGGTAGAGCGAGCTCGTCACCGGCAGCGAATCCGAGGCGATCACCACCTGCGCGCGCGGCGCCCGTATGCTGAACCATGGGCGGGCGAGGTCGGTGCCGTGGCGGAAGGCGAGCACTGGATCACCGGCGACCGCCGCATGGATCGCGCCATCCGCCGCGCATACGCCGTCGAGCAGAAAGGTCGGCGCCGGCACCATCGCGACCGCCTCCTCGAGATCGAGACGACATGGGTTGTCGTCGACGATCCCGGCGCGCGACCGCGGCGCGGTCTTGAGGCGATGGTTGATCCGGATCGCCGCGGCCTCGCCGAGCCCCGGGAAGATCGCCTTTACCCCGGCGCCGAAGCCGGCGAAGTAGTGCGGACGGATGCAGCCGGTCGCGATCACGAGATCGGTGTCGACGACGCAGCGATGCACGCGCACCGGCGTGCCGCGCGAGGTGGTTCCGAGGAAGAGGAGGTCGTCGGGGCGGTGACCATCGTGATTGACGACGCAGGCCTCGCGCACGAGCTCCGGTGGCAGCTCGAGCGCGCCAAGCTCGGCGGGCCCGTGGGTACCCGTCGCGACCGCGATGGTCCACTGCACCGCAGGCAACTCCCTACGAAGCGCCCGTAGGAAGGCGGCGCGGGGCTCGCGACGGGTCGCATCGCTGACGATCACGGTGACTCGCCCGCCTGGACCGACGAGCTGCGCCAGCGGAGGCCGACCCAGTGGTGCTCGTAGCGCCTCGGTGAGGAGGCTCGCGAGGTCGGGAATGGCGCCCGGGGCAACCGGCGGCGTCACCACGTGGACCGTGCGTCCTCCCAGGTCGCGCGCGAGGTCGAGCGGGTACCCGGACCGGCCATACGGAAGCAGCACGGCAGGAGGTTACGTTGGTGGCGACGCTTTCGTTAGTCCGATACGATTTAGCTCGCTGGTTCTCTTCGGGTCTGCGTGTCGAAACAAAGCTTGCTCCTGGTCGACGGGGACACTCGCAGCATGCGGGTCCTCGAGGTGTCTCTGCGGAAAGCAGGGTTCACGGTCACCGCTGCGACCTCCGTCCAGGACGCACTCGACAAGCTCGAGATCCACACGCCCGACCTCATCATCTCGGAGGCGACCTTCACCGACAGTGACGGCTTCGAGCTGCCGCGCCGCGTGCGCGCGACGCCCGACTGGGCCGACATCCCGTTCATCTTCCTCACCGCCGAAGGCTCGATCGAGAACAAGATCCGCGGGCTCGAGCTCGGCGTCGACGACTACCTGACGAAGCCGATCTACATCAAGGAGATCGTCACCCGCATCAACATCCTGCTCCAGAAGCGCCAGCGGCTCCGCTTCGAGGAGCGCAAGGACGGGCACACGCGGTTCGCCGGTCGCGTCGCCGACATGCCGGTCGTCGACGTCATCCAGACGATCGAGATCAGCCGCAAGTCGGGCGTCATCCAGTTCACCGGTGAGCGCGGCCGCCAGGCGACGATCTACTTTCGCGACGGCCGGATGATCGACGCGGAGGCGGGCTCGCTCCAGGGCGAAGACGCGATCTACCGCCTGCTCACATGGAGCGAGGGTGACTTCGAGGTCGTGTTCCGCACGGTGCGACGTCGCGAGGTGATCACGACGAGCTCGCAGGGCCTGTTGATGGAAGGCATGCGCCGGCTCGACGAGTGGTCGCGCTTGCTCGAGCAGCTGCCGCCGCTCAGCCATCGCTTCGAGGTCGATGCCGCCGAGCTCGCGCAGCGCCTCGGGGACGTGCCCGACGACAACAACAACATCCTGCGGTTGATCGACGGCAAGCGCACGCTGACGGAGGTCATCGACGGCTCCGACGTCGGGGACCTCGAGTGCTTGCAGGCGATCTCGCGACTGTATTTCGAGGAGCTCCTGCTCGACCTCGATCACGGCCAGACGGTGCGGCGAGACCCCGGCAAGCCGCTGCCGCTCGTCGCTCTCGAACCGGCGACGCCGTTCGAGGATGTCGTCTCGGGGCCGATCCCGCTGGGCGCGCTGATCGACGCCGTCGAAGCGGAGGTCGTCGCGGCTGCGCCCGAGCCGCCGGGCAGCGAGCCCGAGGTGCCCGGGCCGCTGATGGGCGGCTATCGCCCGTCGAGTCTGCGCCTGATCGACGAGGCCGTCGCGGCGGCGCAGGCGATCGAGCCGTCGCTGTTCGACGAGGACGATCCACCGCGTGGCGGCGGCGCGCGGCCGATGCCAGAGGACCGGGACGCCCCGACCGCCTCGGCCGCCCCGGTCGTCGGTAACCAGAACGGGATCTCGATCGCCCCGGTCTCGGTGTTCGACGCCGACGACGACGACAGCATCCCGAACTCGATCGAGAGCGAGGAGCCGTGGCCGCCAGTCGCGCCCCCGGCGTCGGCGTCCCGGCCGGCCGCCCCGCGCGCCGCACCAGCCGCATCACCCGCCCTGACGCGCGACGACTCCGGGCTGCGGATGATCGGCTCGCTCGGGCGTGATCGCGCCGAAGCGTCGGGCGAGCTCGCGCCGGTCGGCAGCGCACAGCCGCAGCTCAGCGCCACGCAGCGCGAGCTCGTCACGATCCTGCCACGCCGGAGCACTCGCGAGGTCGCACTGCTGCCCGCCGATGTGACGCCGCAAGTCACGGCGAAGGACAGCGCGCGCACGTCGCCACCACCGCCGCCGCGCCGTGACAAGCCCACGACCTCGCCGCCGCTCACCGGGGCCGTCGCGCCGACGAGCCCGAAGCTGCCGCCGCTCCCGGCGCGGCCGATCGATCCGCCGTCCGACAGCTCGCTCGCCCGTCGATACGGCGAGGGGACCGGCGTCTTCCGCCAGCGTACCGGGCCGGGCGCCGGCCCGATCGCGCTGTTCACCCTCGCCGCGCTGCTCGCCGGTGTCGCCGTGGTCGTGTGGGTCTCGAAGGCGGACAAGCGCGATGACCTGGCCGCCGTCCCGGCGCTCTCCGCGGATGCGGCCACGCTCCCGGACGAGCCGCCGCCCGACGCCGGGGTCGCCGCCGTCGCGACCGATGCCATGGTGGCTCCCGCTGACGCCACGCTCGTCGTCGGTGCCGATGCGAGCGTCGCGCGCGATGCCGGCGCGGCTGCGGCACCCGATGCCGAGGCGCCGCTCGATCGCAACCAGCAGGCGCGCGAGCTGATGGACCAGGCCACGAACGCGCTCAAGGAAGGCAACTTCGAGGCCGCGCTGGCGCACATCGACGCATCGATCAAGCTGCGCAGGACGGCGCGCGCGTACATGGTCCGCGCCCAGGCCCTGCAGCGCCTCGATCGCATCGATGCCGCGCTCGAGGCGGTGGACCTCGCGGCCGAGGTGTCGCCGACCTACGCGCCGGTGTTCGATCTGCGCGGCCGGATCCTGTGGGCCGTCGGGCGCAAGGACGAGGCGCGCTTCGCCTTCGAGCAGTTCCTCGCACTGGATGCGACCTCGGCGCGCGCGGATGCCGTTCGCGCCCTGCTGCGCGAGAGGCCGTGATGCGGGTCCTCGGGCTCGAGAGCTCGTGTGACGAGACCGCGGCGGCCGTCGTCGACCACGGCGTGACCGTGCGCTCCGATGTCGTCGCGTCGCAGCACGATGTCCACGCCAAGTACGGCGGGGTCGTGCCGGAGCTGGCGTCCCGCGCGCACATCCGCAACGTCGTTCCCGTCGTCCAGGCCGCGCTCGACGGCGCCGGCACGACGCTCGCCGAGATCGACGGCTTCGCGGTGACGCATGCACCCGGGCTGATCGGTGCGCTGCTCGTCGGGATGCAGACCGCGAAGTCGCTCGCGTGGGTGACCGGCAAGCCGCTCGTCGGCGTCCATCACCTCGAGGGCCACCTGTCGGCCGTGTACCTCGAGCCCGATGCGCCACCGATGCCGCACCTCGCGCTGATCGTGTCGGGGGGACATACGTCACTCGTGCGCGTCAACGGGCACGGCGATGTGGTCGAGCTCGGCGCCACGCGCGATGACGCGGCGGGCGAAGCCTTCGACAAGGGTGCCAAGCTGCTCGGCCTCGGGTATCCCGGCGGCGTGATGATCGATCGCCTCGCGAAGACCGGCGATCCGGCCGCGGTCGCGTTCCCGCGCGCGATGGCGGCCGCCTCGACGGGCGCCGAGTTCTCGTTCAGCGGGCTGAAGACCTCGCTGCTCCATCACGTGCGCGCGCACGGCGTGCCCGACGGCCAGGCGCTCGCCGATCTGTGCGCGAGCTACCAGGCGGCGATCGTCGAGGTGCTCGTCCGCAAGACCCGCCGGACGGCGCGCCGCGAGAGCTTGCAGCACGTGCAGGTCTGCGGCGGCGTCGCCGCCAACTCGGCCCTCCGCGAGGCGCTGCGGCGGGCCGGCGCCGAGGATGACTTCCGCGTCTACGTGCCGCCGCCCCATCGCTGCACCGACAATGCCGCGATGATCGCCGCGGCGGGATATCACCGGCTGATGCGCGGCGAGCGTGCCGGGCTCGCGCTCGATGCCGTGCCGAGCGCGCCGCTGCCGAGGCGCACATGACCGAGGATCTCAAGGGCGCGCGCGAACCGTTCCCCGACGCGCGGGTGCTGCTCGAGCGGCACGGCCTACGCGCGAAGAAGTCCTTCGGCCAGAACTTCCTGATCTCGGAGCGCGCCTTTCGCGCGATCGTCGACGCGACCGTGCGCGCGGACGATGACTGGGTCGTCGAGATCGGCGCCGGGCTCGGCACCCTGACCGCGCGGCTGGCCGAGCGGGTGCCCGAGGGCAAGGTCATCGCCCTCGAGCGCGATCCCGACATGATCCGCGTGCTGCGCGCCGAGCTCGCAGGGGTGGATAACGTCGACATCGAGGACGTCGATGCGCTGCGCTACGACCTGCGAATGGCGGCGCGCTGGCGCGGCGATCGGATCACGGTGTGCGGGAACCTGCCGTATCACATCGCCGCACCTCTGATGTTCAAGGTGCTCGACGCGCGGGCCGACGTGAAGCACGCCGTCATCATGATCCAGAAGGAGATGGCGGATCGGCTGCTCGCGTCGCCGGGCACCAAGGAGTACGGCGCCCTCGGGGTGATGATCCGGACCTACGCCGAGATCGCGTCGGTCGCGAAGGTCGGCGCGGGGTCGTTCGTGCCGCCGCCGAAGATCGACTCGACGGTCGTCAAGCTGACCCCGCTCCCCGGCGGTGCCGCCCGCGTCCCGATCGCCGACGACAAGCACTACTCCGTCGTCGTGCACGCCGCGTTCGGGCAGCGTCGCAAGACCCTTCGCAACGCGCTGCGCGCGGTCTTCGAGGAAGCGGCCGTCGACGCCGCCCTCGCCGAGACCGGGATCGACGGCGTCCGCCGCGGCGAGACGCTCGCCATCGCGGAGTTCGGAGCGCTCGCCGCGCTGATCCCGGCGACCAGTCTCGTGACGCGCGACCTCGACCGGCGCTCGTAGCCACGCCTCCGCGTGACCTCGAGCCACGAGCACCCTGGGTGTCGCCGAGCAGCGCGCCGTCATCGGGGCGCCGGGCGGTCCGGCGGCGGGGCTCCGACACAACCATCAGCGGCGCCCACCCGCGCTCGCCGTAAGTGCTAAGCAGCAGGGCGATGCCCGAGCTGCCCGAGGTCGAGACCGTCCGGAGGACGCTGGCGCCGGCAGTTGGTGCGCGGATCACCACGGTCTGGGACAGCGCCAAGCCACTCCACATGCAGCGCAAGCCGCCGCGCGCGAAGCTGCGTGCGCTCGCGGGGGCGCAGATCCTCGCGATCCGCCGGCATGGCAAGTACCTGCTCGTCGACACCGACCGCCCGCAGTCGCTGCTCGTTCACCTCGGGATGACGGGCCGGTTCTGCATCCACGGCGCGGCCGACGTGCGAGGCACGCACACCCACCTCGTGCTCGGGCTCGCGGATGGTCGCGAGCTCCGGTTCACCGATGCGCGCCGGTTCGGCCAGCTCGACGTCCTCGAGCGCGCTCGCGAGCGCGAGCATCCGGCGCTCGCGGTGCTCGGCCCCGACGCCCTCACGGACGGCGTCGATCCGGCCGTGCTCGTGGCCCTGGCGCGCAAGCGCAAGACGACGCTCAAGGCGTTCGTCCTCGACCAGAGCGTGCTCGCCGGCGTCGGCAACATCTACGCCTCCGAGGCGCTCTGGCGCGCGAAGCTGCGCCCGAGCAAGCGGTCGCACCGGCTGACCGTCGCGAGCGCCAAGCTCCTGGCTGACGCCATCCACGAGACCATCGCGAACGCCCTCGAGAACGGGGGGACGACGCTCGCGGACTTCGTCGCTGCCGACGGGGTCAAGGGCGAGAACGCCGACTATCTGTGGGTCTACGATCGCGCGGGGCTGCCCTGCTTGCGCTGCAAGTCGATGATCAAGCGGGCCGTCCACCAAGGACGGGCCACGTACTACTGTCCAACGTGTCAGACCGCGTAAGTGGTCTATCCCTTACGCGTTGCTGACAGGCACCCACGACCGTCGTGGTAGTGTGCCGACTGAAAACTCGACGAAGGTCGCAGACCTGGCCTTGCTCCAGATGCTTCGATGATCACCGACCAAGCCGACGAAGACCTGATGGTCACGTACCAGAAGGGCGAGGTTCGCGCCTTCGAGGTCCTGCTGTCGCGTCACCGCAAGCCGGTCTACAACTTCATCCTGCGGTTCGTCGGCGACAAGGAGACCGCCGAGGATCTGCTGCAAGAAGCCTTCATGCGCGTCATCAAGGGCGCGGAGGCGTACAAGCGCCAGGCCAAGTTTACGACGTGGCTTTACACCATCGCGAGGAACCTGTGCGTTGACCAGCTCAGGCGACGCAAACATCGCAAGCACGCATCGCTGGACGCGCCGATGGACGCCAGCGAGGAGAGCGGCACGTTGTTGGATGTGATCCCCGGTAACGAGATGGCCAGTGATCGAAAGAGCGTGAACAAGCAGCTGCACGAGACCATGCAGCACGCGATCGCGGCTCTCTCCGACGAGCAACGCGAAGTCTTCCTGATGCGCGAGTTCCTCGACCTGCCGTTCAAGCAGATCGCGGAGGTCGTCGGCGTCCCCGAAAACACCGTCAAGAGCCGCATGCGGTACGCGCTCGAGAAGCTGCGACTCGAGCTCGACGAGTACAAGGATCTGGCGAAGGTCGCCCCGTGACCGCTTCGCCGTTCGACGCGGGCAGCGGCGCCGCTGGCGGCGCTGGCGGAGGAGGTCCCCGCGACGGCGACGGCGACGACGACCTGGACGACGGCAGGCTGACGGCGATGCGGTCGGTGTGGCTGTCCATGCGCGACGAGGAGCCGGCGCCGGGCGGCATGGACGCGCTGCTCGCGGCGGCGCGCGCCAAGGCGACCGCGATGCAGCCGCAGCCCTCCTGGTGGCAGCGGGTCATGACCACCGTGCGCCGGCCGCCGGTGCTCGCCTTCGCGAGCGTCGTGCTGCTCGCGGGCGGAGCCGTCCTCGTGACGCACCAGCTGCCCGATCCGCTCGAGTCCACGACGGCCACCGCACCGGCGGAGCCGGCCGATTCGGCCGCCAGGACCGCCGGGCACGCAACGGCCGATCCCGGCTCGCGGCGCGGCATCCGGCCCGGCTCGACGTCACGGCCGGCCATCGTTCGTCCGCGGCCCGTCCCCGCCCCCATCCAAAAAGTGCACGCGATCAAAGCCGAGCTTGCGAAGCTGGAGCGCCGCACGGGCGCAGTAC
>JALZOI010000836.1 GCA_030857245.1 Myxococcota bacterium | reverse complement strand
CGTCCGCGTCGATCGCCGGGTCGAGCTGATCTCGATCCTGCAGCGGCTCGGCGGGGGCCCCGAGTACCGGCAGGCGCCGCGCACGCCCTACGTCGCCGCGGTCGATGCGGCGTTCGGTCCGTTCCGCTCGCACCCCGCGGTCGCCGCGACCACCGCCCTGCGCGCGCAGCACGGCATCTCGTTCGACGCGCCGATGATCCTCGCCGTCCACCTCGACGACGCGTTCGCGCTCGTCAACCCCGACGAGCTCGCGGAGCTCGACGCGCGCTGGCAGGGTGTCGACCACGCGGCGTACGCGGCGCTGCTCCGCGACTTCGCGGAGGCCACGAAGTTCGCGGCGTTCTTCGATGCGCACCGCGCGCACCACGACGCGGTCGCCGCGAAGCTGCGCGGCGTGCTCGACGCCGAGCACCCGGTCGCCTGGTTCGATGGCCTGTTCGGCGTGCGCACGCGGAGCCGCTACGTCGTCGTGCCGGGCCTGCTCACGGGGCCGGCCAGCTTCGGCGTCCGCGCCACCCTGCCCGACGGCACGAGCGAGCTCTACCAGATCCTGGGCGTCACCGGCGCGGACGGCCTGCCCGTCGTCGACGCCGACACCGTCGCCCTGCTCGTCCACGAGATGGCGCACTCGTACATCAACCCGGTCTTCGAGCGGCACCGCGCGGCGTTCGAGCGCTCGGGCGCGGCCCTCTACGGGCTGGTCGCCGACCGCATGCGCGCGCAGGCGTACGCGAACTGGATGACGATGATCAACGAGTCCGGCGTGCGCGCCGTGACGGTGCTGTACCTGCGCGATCGCAAGGGCGCCGACGCCGGCGCGGCCGCCGCGCGCGCCGAGCTCCGCCATGGCTTCGCGTGGATCAACGAGCTCACCGAGGTGTTCCGCAAGTACCAGCGCGATCGCGCGCGCTACGCGGACCTCGACGCCTACGTCCCGCAGATCGTCGCGTTCTTCGACGGGCTCGTCGCCGCGTACGCCGGCGCACTGCCGAAGCAGCCGTTCGTCGGGCCGGTCAACGCGGGCTTCCACGGCGCGCTCACCGTCGTGCTGCCGAGCGAGCCCGCGGTCGCGGCGTACGCGCGCGGCGTCCACGGCACGCTGTTCGCGAAGGCGCCGATCGTGGCGGCGTCGGCGAAGACCCTGCTCGAGACCCCCGAGCACCACCTCATCGCGTACGGCAGCCCGACGACGAACCCGGTGATCGCCAGCGTCGCGGAGTGGGCGAACTGGCGGATCACCGGCGAGGGCATCGAGCTCGGGGTCAAGCGGTTCCCCGGCCAGGACCTCGTGCTGATCGCGTGCTGGTTCCGGCGCGATGATCCCACCCGCGGCGTCGTGGTCTACGCCGGCGCGGATCCCGCCGACCTCGTCGGGATCAACAGCCTGCGCCACGGCGGCGACGACTGGCTCGTCGCGCGCAAGACCGCGAAGGGCCACGAGGTGGTCGCGCGCGGCAACTGGCAGCTGTCGAACGGCGCCTGGGTCCCGCCGTACTGACGGCACCGGCGAGGCCGGGGTGGACGCTCAGGTCAGCGGTGACAGCCGGAGGATCTTGCCGTGGACGTCGCCGCTCGCGGCGTCGACTTGCGGGTCGATGAACAGCCGGGTCACCGCGCTCTCGCGCAGCCCCGAGAGCACGTCGTCGGAGAGCAAGTTGCCGGCGTCGAGGCCGACCGCGAACAGCTCCTCGCCGGTGCCCATCGCCGTGGCGAAGGTCTCGGCACCCTCGCCGGTCGAGAACAGGAAGCCGTACGGGCGCCGACACCACATGTCCGTGCCGTTCGACGTCAGGTACCAGATCCGTGGCGGCAGCAGCTCCACGAGCTGGCTCATCGAGACGTCGTCGGTCATCCGCCGTGACCTACCACAGTTCGCGACGCGTGATAGCGTCCGCGCATGATCCGCCTGAGCTTCGTCGCCGCGCTGGTGCTCACCCCGATCCTCGCCTCGGTCGCCGCCTGTGGGCCCGGCGTCAAGGGCGGGCCTTCGATGAACAACAAGATCGGCGGCAACGACGTCGCCACGGCTGGGGGGGTCACGTCGCCGGTCGTCTCGGCCGAAGTCCTCGCGCGCGAGCCGAACACCAACAAGGCGCAGGTCAAGCACATCCTGATCGGCTGGCAGGACCTCGCCGACGCGTACCAGGGCGGGCTCGACCCCCGCGCGGCGAAGCGCGACAAGGCGGCCGCCGAGACCGAGGTCACGTCGCTCGTCGGTCAGCTCGCGGCGGGCGCCGACTTCGACTCGATGATGAAGGCGCACTCCGAGGACAAGGGCAGCGCCGCCAGCGCGCGCCTGTACCCGGTCACGCCCGACGCCCAGCTGGTCATCGAGTTCAAGCAGCTCTCGCTGCGGCTCAACGTCGGCGAGATCGGCGTGGTCCAGTCGGACTTCGGCTTCCACATCATCAAGCGCTACGAGTAGCGCCCGAGGCGTCAGAACGCGTGCGGGCGATCGACCTCGCACGCGAGCCACCGCGCGAGGTCGCGGCGCTCCTCGGCCGTCGGCTGTGCGCAGTCCGCATCGAGCGGCCCACCCGGCGTGCTCGGGCAGCGGTCCGGCGGCATGAACGTGTTCTCGGCGGCGGGCCCGTGGCCGGCCTGCTCGTCGATGTGGCCCGCGGTCTGGAGGATGCCGCGCAGCGTGTCGAAGTCGTGATAGAGCGGCGCGCCGTGGCGCATGCTGCGGGTCAGCGCGCTGGCGTGGCACTGGACGCAGTAGCGCTCCATGAACGACCTGCCGAAGTTGTCGTAGGTCAGCGTGCCCGGATCCGGATCGGGACACGCGGTCGCCGTCGGCGTCGGCGTGCTGCTGCCGCCGCACGCGCCGAGCCCGAGGCTCGTGGCGAGCATCGCGGCAAGGACCGTGGCGAGGACAGGCGGCGGCATGGATCAGAACCTCAGCGCGGTCTCGAGCATACCGCGCAGCGTGAACGGATCGCCCGCGATCCCGACCTGCACCGTGGCGGTCGTCACGACGCGCCGCTCGCTCCCTCCCACGCGCAGGCCACCGACGACGCGCGTCGCGCCGACGACGTCGCCGACCGGCACCCCGCCGC
>JALZOI010000835.1 GCA_030857245.1 Myxococcota bacterium | reverse complement strand
TGTCCTACGCGCGCGACGCGGCGGAGCTGGCGATGTCGGCCGGGCTGCCGGTCGAGCGGCTGGTCGCCCACGCCGCGCTCGACGCGATCTCCGGTCACGAGGCCGTGGCGGATCCATCGGCCCCGAGCGCCGCGACGATGGCGGCGACCGCGATCGAGGGCGCCGCGCGCCTGCTCACGGACCTCGGCCTCACCGCGCAGCGCCCGTTCCGCGTGATCGATGCCGAGGGCGTGCCGAGCGACGTCGCTGATGCCAACCCGGAGGTCCTCCGGCTGTCGGGCCGCGCGCTCGCCGTCGATGGCGTGCGCGAGGTGATCTGGCGGCACGGCCAGGAGCTCGCGGACCTCCGCCGCCGCAGCCTGCTCAAGCGCCTGCTGTTCCTGTTCGCGGCCGCGCCCGGCAAGGTGTTCTCGAAGGAGGCGATCGTCCAGGCAGTGTGGAACGTCGAGTACCACCCGCTCCGCCACGACGCCGCGCTGTTCACGAACATCATGCGGATCCGGCGCCTGCTGGGTGAAGACGGCTCGGAGATCATCCGCGTGACCGAAGACGGCTACCGTTTCGTGCCGCCTCGTGATTTCCTCTTCGTCATCCCGCGGTGACGAAGCAGAAGCCGACATCCAGACGCCCCGGCGCGAAGCCGACGAAGCGCCCCGCGACGAGGGCGAAGACGAAGGCGAAGGCGAAGGCCACGGCGCCGAAGGCGAAGCCGAAGCCGGCGGTTGCGAAGGCCAAGGCGGCGAAGCCGAAGCCGAGCTCGACGAAGCAGGCGAGGGCCGCGCAGCGGTCGCCGTCGCGGGCGACGTCCGCTGCGAGGTCGCGCAAGCCTCCCGCGAAGGCGCGTCGCGCGCAGGCGTCGCGGTCGAGCTCGCCGACGCGCTGGGTGGACTTCGTCGAGGGGCACGGTGTCGTGCTCGCCACCGCGAAGGGCCCGGTGCCGAGCGTCGCGGAGGCGATCGCGGGCGAGCCGATCATCGGCAGCTGGTGGTCTCATGCCGACGCGCAGATCATCTTCGACGCCCTGTCGGAGATCGACGACTCGAACGACATCCGCTGCTTCAAGCTCGTCGACAACAAGGTGACGTTCGTGCATCGCCGGCGGTGGGCGGCGCTCGCGAAGCTCGCGCAGGCCGGCGTGCTCGCGCCGGAGCGCGTCGCGTCGATCCAGCAGGAGCACCTGCCGACCGGCGAGCACCGCAACTTCACGACGCCGTATCCGGACTGGGTGCCCGATGACGTCGCCGCCGACGCCGAGGCGATGTCCGTCGAGGAGGCTCGCGAGGCGCTGGGTGCGTGGCTCTAGCCCCAAACGGGGAGTCTGGGCATGTCGCACGAGCACTAGCTAGCTAACCGGCGCGCGCCCGTCGCCGCTACGCGGCGCGTGTCAATGCTCGCCTCCGCTGCGCTCCGGCTCGATTGCTGCGCAGGTGCTTCGCACGCGCCCGTGCGCTGCGCGCCCGGCGCCGCTACGCGCCGAGCATCAATGCTCGCCTCCGCTGCGCTCCGGCTCGATTGCTGCGCCCGTGCTTCGCACGCGCCCGTGCGCTGCGCGCCCGGCGCCGCTACGCGGCGAGCATCAATTCATCAGCCGCGGGCGGCCGGGCGGACCGGGCGGCTGGTCGTCGTCGGGATCCTCCGCGAGGGGATCCTCGCCGGGCCACGCCACGTACGGCGGGATCGTGACGCGCGCGGCCTCCTCGCGGGTCCGGCGGGCGACCTCCTCGAGATCCCAGAGGGCGAGGCGATGGCGATTCTGGCGGCGGCGGCGCGCCCACGCGAAGACGAGCAGGATGGCGCAGAGCACCCACAGGCCGAGGCCGAGCAGGCCGACCGGCATCATCATGAAGCGATTTCCGAGGTCGACCTTCCACTCCTCGAAGAGCTCGGCGAGCGAGCGGCCGAAGGCGCGCCGCGCAGCAGCATCGGGATCGCTGCCGCGGCCGAGCTCGCCGAGGAAGCGGCGGAACGGCCAGCGGTCGCCGTCGTCGCTCTGGTCCTCGTAGCGGCCGCGGCGCGACAGGTAACCGACGAAGTCATAGCTCTCGGCGTAGGCGCGATGCGCGGGCAGCTCCTCGCGCGGGAACGAGGCGTCGAGCTCCTCGAGCGGGATCACGCTGCCGAACCACGCCATGCCGGCGAGCGTCTCGGCGCGCTGCCACGACCACTCCGCCGAGTGCTGGTACGCGAAGCCCTCGTGGAGCCAGTGCGGCGCACGGTTGCCGAGCGCGGCGCCGAGCGCGACGTGCGCGAGCTCGTGGCGCAGCGTCGCCCCGGGATCGACGAGCTGCGCACCGCGGCGCATCGCGACCGAGATCACGCCGAGATCGGGATAGGCGACCCCGATCGCCCACGCGGGCGCACCGCGGCCGGCGGGCGCGATCGCACCCAGCGTGCTCGAGTCACGCACGAGCCGGACCTCGATCGCCCTGGGCGTCGAGAGCCCGATCAGATCGCCGGAGATCCGCGTCAGCGTCGCCTCGGCGCTCTCGGCGAGCTCGCGCGCGGTGCTGTCGAGGCCGCGCTCGGCGAACACGGTGACGCGGCCGCGCCGCGCGGCGTAGCTGAGCTCGGGCCGCGCGAACGCGGTCTCGAACCACGCGGTCACCGCGAGGAAGCTGGCCAGCAGCACGAGCAGCGCGCGCTTCACGGGTTCACCCGCGGGAACGTGAGCTCGATGCGCTGGCGCTCGTCGCCGCCCTCGTTGAGGTACACGACGGTGCCGGCCGCGGCGGCGGCGCCGATGATCGCGGCGTAGACCCACCACTTGGTCGGCGCGTCGGCCTTGTCGCGCCGCACGCGGTCGCCGGGCGTCTCGACGAGCAACGGGCGATCCGGATCCGGCGTGCGGTCGTTCCAGGTCTGGACGCGATCGGCGACCAGCGCGAGCAGCCGCGTCACGTCATCGAGCTTCGCCACCCCGTCATCGCCACCGAGCCGGTACGGCGTCTCGGCGCGGCCGAGCCGACCCCACGCCTCGACGGTGTCGCCGTGACGGACCAGCACGACGCGCGTGCGGACCTCGCCCATCACCGAGCCGAGCTCGGCCGGCGCGGGGACGCGACC
>JALZOI010000225.1 GCA_030857245.1 Myxococcota bacterium | reverse complement strand
CCTCGTCGCAGCAGACCTCGCCGCCCGCGGCCGTCGCGAGGATCGCGCGTAGCGCTTCCTCGTCGGTGGCGGCCAGGACCGGCGCCGACAGGCCGTGTTCGTCGACCGACTGGTAGACCGTCAGCTTGCCGATCGTGGTCGAGACATCGCTGACGCGGAGCGCATAGATCATCTGGCCTTGTACCAGCCGACGGCCGGCTACGCGAGGCGCAGCAGGACGACCTGCAGGTAGCGGTCGGCGGGCTGGGCGACCAGCGTCGGGTACTCGGGGGGCAGCCCCCCGGTCTCGAGGATCGCGCCGGTCCGGCCGGCGGTACGCAGCCCCTTGTGCGCGAGCTTCGCGAGCGAGCCGAGCTCGTGGGTGTTCGCGGCCAGCCAGAGCAGGCCGTCCGTCGGGATCACGGCGGCCGCCTTCGCGATCAGCTCGGGATAGTCGCGGCCGAGGGCCCACGACCGGCCGCCGGCGCTCGACGTGCTCGGCGGATCGATCAGCACGAGGTCGTAGCGCTCCTTGTCCTTGGCGGCGCGCTGCAGGAAGCGCGTGGCGTCCCCGGTCTCGAACTTCCAGCGCGCGTCCTTGGTGTCGAAGCCGGAGCGCCCGTAGTTACTCGCCGCCCAGGCCTGGACGCCGGGCGACGTGTCGACCGAGGTCACGCTCGCGGCGCCGGCGCGCGCGCACGCGACGCTGAGCGCGCCGGTGTACGAGAACAGATTCAGCACGCGCTTGCCGCTCGCGAACCGCGCGAGCCCGCGGCGGTGCTCGCGCATGTCGGTGAACAGGCCGTGGTTGAGGCCGCCGTGCGGATGGATCTCGAACGGCACGTCGTGCTCCGTGACGAGGACCTTGTCGGCGGGCGCCTTGCCGACGACGTCCTGCGCGACATCCTCGGCGCCGCCGCGTGACCGCAGCTTGACCACCGCGCCGTCGAGCTGCGCGAAGCCGACGATCGCCTCGGCGAGCTGGCGGCCCAGCGTGCGCAGGCCGTCGCCATACGCGTAGACGACGGCGGTCGTGCCGAGCACGTCGCACGCGAACCCGGGGAGGCCGTCGCCCGCGCCGTGCACGAGGCGATACGCGTGCGTCGGTCCGGGCAGGCCGAGCTGGCGGCGCCACGCGAGCGCCCGCTCGACGCGCCACGCAAGCAGCGCCCCGTCGATCCGCGGGAACCCATCCGCGGGGGTGGCGAGGACGCGGAGCTTGCTGTTCTCGGGATCGGAGACGGCGAGGCCGACTTCGTTGCCGCCCTCGTCGGTGAGCTGGACGTGCTCGCCGGCGACCAGCTCGGCGCGGGTCTCGACGTCGCGGCCGCCGCCGCCGATGAAGGTGACGGCTGGCGCGGACAGCGGCAGGGTCTTCATGCTGCGTGCCCCGTCACTCGTCGCGCTTGCGGGGACGAGCGATGCCGTACTCGTCGAGCCGGTTGATCAGCGTGCGGCGCGAGATCCCGAGCAGCTCGGCCGCGCGGGTCTGGTTGCCGGCGCACCGGTCGAGGGCCTCGAGGATGCGCTGCTTCTCGAGCTCGGCGACCGTCGCGCGGACCTGGCTCGGCATGTCGGCGGCGCTCGGCGCCATGATCCCCGGCGGTGGAGGGATCGTCGGCGAGTTGCGCAACCGCGGGCCGGGCCCGCGCTTCGTCGGATCGTCGACCGTCACGCCGATGGTGAGATGATGGCGCTCGATGACGCTGCCGGTCGCCAGCAGCACGGCGCGCTCGCACGCGTTGCGGAGCTCGCGGATGTTACCCGGCCAGGCGTGCGTGCCGAGCCACTGCCGGGCCTCGTCGGCGAACACGAACGAGCGGCCGAGCGGGCCCGCTGCCGACGCCGCGAACTGCTCGGCGAGCGGCAGCACCTCGTCCTTGCGCTCCCGCAGCGGCGGCAGCACGAACGACGCACCGGCGAGCCGGAAGTAGAGATCGCGGCGGAACCGGCCGTCCTCGACCTCGGTCTGGAGATCCTTGCTCGTCGACGCGACGAAGCGGATGTCGACGGGGCGGGAGCGCGCGCCGGAGTGCGTGGCGGAGTGCGTCGCGATCCGGCGGACCGCTGCGTCCTCGATCACGCGCAGCAGCTTGTGCTGCAGCCCCTGCGGCAGCTGGTCGACATCGCGGAAGAAGACGGTGCCGCCCTCGGCCATCTCGATCAGGCCCGGCTTGTTCTGCTGGTCGATCCCGAACAGCTCGGCCTCGAGCTGCGGTTCGCTGATCGCACTGCAGTTGATGCGGACGAACGGCGAGGACCGGCGGGGCGACATCTGGTGGATGCGCTCGGCGAACCGCTCCTTGCCAACGCCGTGCTCGCCGATGACGATCACCGCGAGCTTGCCGATCGCGATCCGCGCCGCCGACTGCTCGAGGGCGGCGAGCACGCTCGCCTTCGGCGTGGACTCGTGGCGGGAGGCGGCGCGCGTCTGGACCATCAGCGTGACCGCACCGATCAGAAAGGGCAGGCCGGTCACGAGCTGGACCCGCTGGTTCGCGGGCAGCCGCGCGCCGGCGACGAACGTGCCGTTCGAGCTGCCGACGTCCTCGATGTCGACCTCGCCGCCGATCACGATGTTGGCGTGGTGGCGCGACACCGAGTTGGAGTCGATGACCACGTCGCACTTGCTGGCGCGGCCGACGGTCAGCGTCCCCGCGCCCGGCAGCGGGACGACCTGCAGCGCGGCACCGTCGATGACGAGCAGCACGCGATCTCCGAACGGCGCTTCCCGATCGATCTGCTCGGTGGTAGCGCCCGGTTCGTCTTCGTCCACGCGCGTAGGGTACGCGTGGACGCTCGTACGCCGCAAGTCACGGCGCGCCCGCGTCGGGGCGCGCAGGCACCGCCGGCTCGAGCTTGCACGCGATGTCGCGGACGATCGCCGACCAAGCGGCGCTTCAGGCGCCGCCGAGCTCGATCACGATGACGTCGGGGTCGGCGTTGAGGCGGAGTGACACCTCGGTGCTGCCGACGCCGCGGCTCACGATCAGCGTGCGGCCAGCCCCGACGTCGTAGCGGCCGTGCGCGTAGCGGCGGGAGAGCGGACCCGGCGCGAGGATCGGCACGCCGCCCGGCAGCGCGATGTGACCACCGTGGGTGTGCCCGCACAGCGCGAGCTCGAACGGCTCGTCGCCGAGCAGCAGCATCGCCTCGGGCGCGTGGACGAGCACGACCCGGACGCGATCGTCGTCGTGGAACAGCGGGCGCTGCGGCGGCGTGCCCGTCCACGGATCATCGGCGCCGAACAGCGTGACGTGCTCGAAGGGCGCGGGCAGCACGACCCGCTCGTTGACCAGGGTGCGAGCGCCGCCGGCGGCGAGGGCCTCGGCGATCGCCGCGTCATCGGCCCACAGGTCGTGGTTGCCCATCACGCTGTAGATGCCGAGCCGCGGCTGCAGCGCGGGCAGGCGCTTCGCGATCGCCGGGATGTACTCCGCCGACAGGAACACCAGATCACCGCCGAGCAGGATGAGGTCCGCATCCGCGGCCGCGAGCAGCGCGAACGCCTGGTCGTGCGCCGTCGGGTGCGTCGTCGGGCCCGCGTGGAGATCCGAGGCGAAGGCGATGCGGAGCGGCGGCGCGCCGGCCGGCCACCGCGGCGTCGTGATCCGGTGGTGGCGCACCCGGATGTGCGGCTGCAGACCGAGCGCATGGACGAGCCGCGCCGGCCAGTGCCCGCGATAGGCGTTCGCGAGCGCCCACTCCACGAGGTGGCGACCCTTCGAATAGCGCGTTCCGCGGCCGTGGAGCGGCACCGGCGCATCGTACTCGATCACGGCACCGCGAACGCGCGCGCGCGCTCGCGGTCAGCTCGGCACGTCGAACAGCTGCCACAGCGTGGGCTCGAGGCGGCGAGCCTCGGCCTGCAGGCGCTCGACGAGCGAGGGAGCGAGCGTGTGGGCTTCCTCGTCGTAACAGCACACGGTGCCGAACAGCCGACCGTCGCGCTGGAACAGCGGCACGCCCACGTAGCACGCGAGCTCGGACGCCTGGGGATGGGGCGAGGCTTGCGGATGCGCGGCGGCGTCCTCGATCGTGCACGGCTTGCGCGTGTCGCGGATCAGCACGCAATACGACGCGTGGATCGGCAAGCCGGCGGGGAACGGATCGACCTCGGGCCGCTCGCGATCGAACGTCCACAGGCTGACGAGCGTGTTGTCCTGGGCGAACCGGAGGAGCGACGTGAACCGGCACGGCGAGACCGCGTTGAGCCCCGCGAGCATGGCGCGCAGATCCTTGCTCCCGCCGCCGCGCAGCGTCTCGACGGCGGACACGATGTCGCGGATCCGCGCGGGCTTGACGAGATGTTTCTGGTAACCGGTGCGCAGCGAGCGCTCGCGGTCCGTGGTTCCGGCATGGCCGGTCAGCGCGATCGCGGGCAGCGGCGCGAGCGGTGCATCGCGGCGGATGGTCTCGAGCAGCGTGTAGCCGTCGATCCCCGGGAGATCGAGATCGCTGATCAGCACATCGGGCCGCCACGTCCGCAGGAGGTCGAGCGCTTCCTCGCCGCTCGAAGCCGTGCGCACGTCGGCGCCATGGGCCGCGAGCCCATCCGCGAGCATGTCGCGGTTGTCGATCTCATCCTCGACGAGGAGCAACGTCACGTTGGCAAGCCGCGACATCTTCGAACCCTTCGTAGCATGCTTCGCCCGCTCCGGCCGGCGGAATGAAGTCAGGCGTGCACCTGATCGGGGCGGCGCTGCTGCTGTTGCGCCTTGAGCACCACGTGCGCGGTCATGTTCACGATCTCCTCGACCGTGGCGTCGTTCTGCATCGCGGCCACGGGTCGCGCGACCCCGAGCAGGATCGGGCCCACCGCCGAGGCGTTCCCGAACACCTTCAGCATCTGGTACGCGGCGTTACCGGAGGCGAGCGAGGGGAACACCATGAGGTTCGCCGATCGCGTGAGCTTCGCGAACGGGAACTGCGCGCGCAGCCGTTCGGGGTCGAGGGCGAGCTCGGGCTGCATCTCGCCATCGATCTCGAGGTCGGGACGCCGCTCGCGCACCATCTCGAGCGTGCGGTGGATGCGCGTCACGTCGGGATGCCGCACCGAACCGAAGTTCGAATACGAGATCATCGCAACGCGCGGCGTGACGCCGAAGCCCTGCACCGCGTCCGCCATCTGCACCGTCATGTCGGCGAGCGTCTCGGCATCCGGGAAGATGTTGAACACGGTGTCGCCGATGAACTTCACGGAGTTCTGCAGCACCATCATGTACATGCCGACGGCGACCTTCGCGCCTGGCGACAGCCCGAAGATCTCGAGCGGTGGACGCACGGTCTCGGGGTAGTTGAGGCGGAAGCCGGTGACCATGCCGTCCGCGTCGCCCCGGTCGACCATGATGGCCGCGTAGTAGTCGTGCTTGTTGATCAATGATTGTGCGGCGTAGTGCGTGAGGCCCTTGCGCTGCCGGAGCTCGTAGAGTCGATCGGCGTACGCCGCGCGCGCCGCGCTCCGCGGGTCGATCACCTCGACGCTCTCGAGCAGGTCGAGCGAGAGCTCGTCGCAGATCTTCCTGATGTCGGCGTCGCGCCCGAGCAGCACCGGCTTCGCGATGCCCTCGTCGACGATCTGCTGCACCGCGCGCAGCAGGCGCGGATTGGCGGCGTTCGGGAACACGATCCGCTTCGGGTCCTGGCGCGCCTCCTTGCCGATCGTGCGCATGATCGAGTACGCGGCGTTGGAGCCCTTCGACATCAGCCGCTCGCGGTACTCGGTCGTGTCGAACTTGATCCGCGCGACGCCGGAGTCCATCGCGGCCTGCGCCACCGCGGGCGCGACCCACCACAGCACGCGCGGGTCGAACGGCTTCGGGATGAAGTAGTCGGGCCCCATCTTCAGCGCCTTGCCGCCGTACGCCATGATCACCGAGTCCGGCACCGGCTCGCGAGTGAGCTCGGCGAGCGCGCGCGCCGCGGCGAGCTTCATCTCCTCGGACACCGTGGTCGCGCGACAATCGAGCGCGCCCCGGAAGATGTACGGAAAGCCGAGGACGTTGTTGACCTGGTTGGGGTAGTCGCTGCGGCCGGTCGCGACGATGGCGTCGGGGCGCGCCCTGATCGCATCGGGATACGAGATCTCGGGATCGGGATTGGCGAGCGCGAACACGATCGGCCGCTCGGCCATCGTCTTCAGCATGTCGGGCGTCACCGTGTTGGCGACCGAGACGCCCATGAACATGTCGGCGCCGCTCATCGCGTCGGCGAGCGTGCGGCGGCCGTCGTCGGGGATCGCGAACCGCTGCTTCTGGCGGTTGAGGTCGGTGCGGCCGGCGTGGATCACGCCCTTGCTGTCGACGAGCACGACGTTCTCGCGGACGATGCCGAGCTTGATGAAGAACTCGAGGCACGCGATCGCGGCGGCGCCCGCGCCCGACACCACGACCTTGATCGCCCCGAGCGGCTTGTGCGCGAGCTCGGCCGCGTTGAGCAAGCCCGCGCCCGAGATGATCGCGGTGCCGTGTTGATCGTCGTGGAAGACCGGGATCTTCATCCGCTCGCGCAGCTTCTCCTCGATCTCGAAGCACGCGGGCGCGGCGATGTCCTCGAGGTTGATGCCGCCGAACGTCGGCTCGAGCGACGCGACGATGTCGACGAACTTGTCGACGTCCTTCTCGTTGATCTCGAGATCGAAGACGTCGATGTCGGCGAACTTCTTGAACAGGCACGCCTTCCCCTCCATCACCGGCTTACCCGCGGCGGCGCCGATGTCCCCGAGGCCGAGCACGGCGGTGCCGTTCGAGATCACCGCGACCAGGTTCGCGCGCGCCGTGTACTCCCACGACATGTCCTCGTTGGCGGCGATCTCGAGACAGGGCTCGGCGACACCGGGCGTGTACGCGAGTGACAGGTCGATCTGGCTGACCAGCGGCTTGGTCGGGACGACCTCGAGCTTCCCCTTGCGACCCCGACGGTGGTACTCGAGCGCGTCTTCCTTTCGACTCATGGCGCACGGTAGACCCCGCGCCGGGGAGGCGCAACGAGCCGGCCGCGTTCCGTCGGCCCCTGAAGCTCGCGCTTGATGCGCGAGTCGTGCGCTACACGGGACTAACCGTCGACGCGAATCGACACGTCGAGGCGGGCCGCGAGCGCGAGCGTGCGCAGGAAGGCGGCGAGTTGTTCGGTGTCGGCGTCGACCTCGGTCGGCACCACCGCCGCGTCGAGGGCACGCGCACGGCCCTCCGGGTCCTTGAGATCGTGGAGGCTGATGTCGTGCGGGATGACGCCGAAGAACAGCGCGAGCATCATGCAGTGGGTCGGCGCGAGGTTGCCGACCATGAACATCATCTGGAACAGCTGGTCCGACGAGATCTCGATGGGGCCGTCCTCGCCCTGCCAGCGCACGCCGTACGGCGCGCGACTCTCGAAGTACGTCGTGCCGCCGCTGCGCAGCTTCGCGGCGGGGGCGCCGTTCCAGCCGAACTCGCCGAGGCCGCGCACGAGCAGCGCGCCGGCGGTGCACGCGAGCTGCGTGGGCAGCCGCCGCATCAGCCACGCCTCGACGTGCTCGGGGATCGGATAGCGGATCCGGCGATGGCACGCGAACTCCAGCGCGGGCTTCAGGAATCCTCGATGGAGGCCGGCCGGGCACGTCAGGCAGTGACCGGCGACCGCGTCGAGCGGCCGTGACTCATCGAGCAGATCCTGCAACGTGACGCCGCGCGCGGTATCGCCGCCGGGCTTGCGCATCGTCAGCTGAACCTCGATCTCCGAGGGCGCTCGCTGCTCGCCATCCTCACGCATGTGGGCGATCGCCGACCGCGCGAGGATCCGCGTGCGATGGAGCCCGACGAGCCGCTCGATCCCGAGCTGCTGCTGCGGCTCGCATCCCATCGCGAGTACGTAATCGATGGCCATGGCGGTCATCGTAACCCAGGGCTGGTGGCGCCTCGCGACGTGGCCGCGGCTCCCCGAGGACGGGATCAACCGTCGCCCGGGGGTGGCAGAACCGGCCCGATGGCTTGTTTCTGCCGGGCCCTGCGGGTAGAAAGCCTTGGCACGCACCCGTAGCTCAGCTGGATAGAGCGTTGGCCTCCGGAGCCAAAGGTCACAGGTTCGAATCTTGTCGGGTGCACCATCGCCGTGCCGAAAACGTTGGCTGAGATCGCGATCGAAGCGGGCCTGGTCAACAAGGCCAGCGCCGCGAAGGCCGGTCGAATGGCCGAGGAGCAGAAGCTCCCGCTCGTCGTGATCCTCGTGCACGCGCTCAAGGTCGATGAGGTCGCGCTGATCGGCGCGCTCCGCAAGCAGACGCGCGTCCCGCTCATCGACCCCGCCGAGATCCAGATCGACACCGAGGCCCTGCGCTGCGTGCCGCGCGACGCCTGCGCGCGCCTCCGCGTGCTGCCGCTCAGCCTCACCACCGACGGGCCGACGAAGGTGCTGCGAGTCGCGATGGCCGATCCGACCGACACGTCCGCGATCCTGGAGCTCGAGGCGCTGACCCACTGCGAGATCGACGTGGCGGCGCTGCCGCTCTCGGCGATCGACGAGCTGGTCGCGAAGGGCTACCGCCAGCTCACGACGGCGATCGTCAGTCGGCCGACCGGGCATACGACGATCGCGACGGCGAAGGGTGCGATCACGCTCTATCCGGAGTCCGAGACCTCGGTCACGGCCCAGATCCCGCTGGCGGCGCTGCAGGCGCTCGGCGGGCCCGACGAGGTCGAGAGCCGGTTCGGCGCGCTGATCCAGCTCCTCGTCGCCAAGGGTGTGATCACCGAGGCCGAGGCCGACGGCCTCAAGAAGCCACGGTCCTGAAGGGCGGCGAGGCCCGCGCCGGTTGGGCCTGGTCACCCGCGCAGGTAGGCCGGCGGCCGTAGCCGGGTTTTGCCCGGGCGTGCCCCGATCCCGTGCGCTATCATCCTCGGCGGTCGGCCGTCCCGCTGGACCATGCCTGCACATGACATGACCGCCTCGATCACCTGCGCCGGTTGCACGCACTCCTACGTGGAGACTGCGCTGTTCTGCCCGAACTGCGGGCGCCCGAAGGTCCGCGAGGCCACGGCCGACGGGCTGCTCGGGAAGCTGCTCGGCGAGCGCTTCCTCGTGCTCGAGCTGCTCGGGCAGGGCGGCTCCGGCACGATCTACCGCGCCGAGCACGTGACGCTGCGCCGCAAGGTCGCGATCAAGGTGCTGCACACGGAGCTGTCGCGCGATGATCTCGCGGTCGAGCGGTTCCGGCGCGAAGCGACGACCGTCGCCGAGATCGACAACGAGCACATCGTCGAGATCCACGACTTCGGCCGCACGCCGGATGGACGCCTCTACCTGGCCATGGAGCTGCTCGAGGGCGAGACGCTCGATCACGTGCTCGCGCGCGAGCACCAGCTCTCCGTCGAGCGCACGGCTGACATCCTGATCCAGGTCGGCGAGGCGCTGATGGAGGCGCACGCGATCGGCTACGTCCATCGCGATCTGCGGCCGCGCAACGTCTACCTCGCGGTCCGCCGCGGCAAGGCGAACTTCGTCAAGCTGCTCGACTTCGGCCTGGCGAAGCTCGTCGAGACCGATGCCTCGGCGGCGTCGACGAGCCTCGGCATGACGTTCGGGGATCCGCGCTACATGTCGCCCGAGCAGGCGCGCGGGGATCGGATCGATCGCCGCGCGGACGTCTACCAGCTCGGCTGCGTCGCCTACGAGATGCTGACCGGCGCGCCGCCGTTCTCGGGCAGCCGGGTGTTCGACATCCTCAGCAAGCAGGTGACCGAGTCGCCGGTGCCGCTGCCGACCCGGCGCCCGGGCGTGCCGCTGTGGATGGAGGCCGCCGTCGCGCGGATGCTCGCGAAGGATCCAGAGAACCGGTTCGCGACGACGACGCGCATGGTCGAGGCGCTGCGGACCGGGCTCGAGACCGGCGAGGTGATGGAGGACGTCGTCGCGCGCCGCCGCGAGAGCGTGCCGCCGCCGTCGGTGTCGCGCGTGATGCAGCAGATGGGCATCGCGACGCCCTCGGATGTGCCGGTCGTGCGCCCGGGCGCTCCGCCGCTGCCGACGGAGACCAACCGTTCGCTGCCACCCGGTGCCGGCGCCAGCCTGCCGGTGGGCGGCGCTTCCGAGCCGGTCGGGC
>JALZOI010000224.1 GCA_030857245.1 Myxococcota bacterium | reverse complement strand
GGCCGAGCTCGAGCGCGCCACCGCGCGCTGGCTCGCCGGCGGACCGCCCGAGCCGGTGCGCGACGCCCTCGCCCGGATGCGCGCATGATCTTCCTGTTCGGCGCCAACTCGCTGCTCGGCTGGTCGATCTTCCGGGCCGGGCCGCAGGCGATCGCGTTCTGCAACGGCTTCACGCGATCCCCGCCGCCCGGCATCGAGCGCAGCATCCACCTCGATGACGAGCTCGCGGTCTCGCAGCTGTTCGCGCGCGAGCAACCGGAGCTCATCGTGCACTGCGCCGGCGTGTGTGACGTCGCCACCTGCGAGGAGGCGCCGGACTTCGCGTACTCGGTGAACGTCGATGGCACGCGCATCCTGCTCGACTACGCCCCCGCGGCCGCGCGCATCGTCTACTGCTCGAGCGATCACGTGTTCGGCGGTGACGCTGGGCCGTACGCCGAGGACACCGCGCCGTCGCCGATCAGCGTCTACGGCGAGACCCGCGCGGCCGCCGAGCAGCTCGTGCTCGCGCGCGCCAACACGCTCGTCGTGCGCGGCGGGCTGTGGATCGGCCCGTCCTCGAACGGCCGCATGGGCCACCTCGACTGGTTGCGTCAGCGCCACCGCCGCGGCCTGCCGATGACCATCGTCGCCGACGAGCACCGCTCGGCGGTGTGGGCGGAGGACGCGGCGCGGCGGGTCTGGGACCTCGCGCACTCGTCGATCACGGGGATCCGTCACCTCACCACGACGCATCCGGTGTCCCGCCCCGAGCTCGCGCACTACCTCAGCACGCACTTCGAGATCGGCGCGCAGTTCGAGGTCGTGCCGCGCGTGGACCAGCGGAGTCGCGGCACGCCGCACCTCGGCCACGTCGAGCTCGCGACGATCCACACCGATGCCCTCGCCGCGCCGCTCGCCCCCGTCGTGCCACGGCCCGGCTGATCCGCCGCGCCCCGCCCCCGGCGCGCCGCCGCGAACTGTTCTATCGTGGGCACATGCACAAGTGCCTGGCGCTGCTCGTCCTGCTCGCGGCGTGTCCCGGAGAGAAGGAAGACTACAAGAAGGCGCCGCCGCCGGAGGAGCCCGTCGTGGCGAAGCCGGCGAGCGAGGTGCCGCCGGCGCCGAAGCAGGCGAAGATGCCAGCCGATCTCGGCACGTGCACGCTGACCGCCAGCGGTGCGGTCACCGCCGAGCAGACGACGCCGGGCGGCCGCGCGGCCACCAACGTCAGCTACTGGTTCGACGAGGCCGAGCGCAAGAACATGATGGGCGTCGATGGCTTCGTCGTGAACTGCCAGGGGCCGAGCATCCAGTTCTCGCTGGTGCCCGGCGGCGGCAAGGTCGACGGCATGCCGTTCTCGCCCAAGAAGTACGAGTTCAAGAAGGGCAAGGCGGACGCGAACGTCATGGTCAGCTTCGGCAAGGCTGCACTGACCCAGCCCGATGGCGTCATCAACATCACCGCCTTCGACGGCGCGCACATCGCCGGCACGATCGACCTCACCGGCAAGCTCCTGCCCGGCGGTGGCCAGGTGAAGCTGACCGGCTCGTTCGATCTCGCGTGCCCCGGCTTCAAGGGCTGCGTCTACTAGCGCTACGCGCCGAAGATCTCGAACGTCCCGTTGGAGTCCGGGTCGAGGAACACGATGATCCGATCGATCGGACGATCGGCCTTGAGCTCGATGACCTGGCCGTCCCCGGGCAGGAGCTTGCGCTGCACGTTGACGCGCTTGACCTGCTTGTCCATGTACTCGACCGTGATCTGCGAGATCTCGGCCTCGCCGCTCACGCCCTTGACGAGCAGCTGCCCGATGTTGCCGCCCTGCCCGCCGACCGTGATCGTGTGCTGGATCGGCGTCACCGCGACAGGCACGCCGAGCGACACCCACCCCTCGACGCGGGGTTGCTGGGCCTGGAAGCCGCCGCTGGCAGCGTTCGGGCGCGGCGTCGATTCGACCGGCGTGGCGGAGGGCGCTGCGCAGCCCACGGCGGCCAAGGCAGCGCCGAGGCAGAGGTTCGTGATCAGGTTTCGCATGGATAGGCTCCTTCCCGTGACTCGTGCAGGCACCGAGCCGGTCTCGGACCCCGCCGGAGATCGAGCACTTCCGGCGCGACCGGCGCGTCTGCGCACGTGCCGGAGCGCGCGCTGGTCAGCGGCGAGGTCGAGCCGGGTCACAGGGCCGGGTCACAGACAGACGGCGGTCTTGACCGCGACCGGCTTGCCGTCGCGCGGACACGCGAGCTGGGTCGCCTCGAACGCCTTCTTCAGACACTCGGCCGCCTTGGCGTCCGCGGGATCGCGCCCGGCGAACGGCTTGACCATCACCTGGTACGGGTTGCCCTTCGCCGACAGCATCCACTCGGCGAAGTAGCCACGGACGTCGTGCGCCTTGCGGTTCTTGGGGGCGCACGCGGCGACCGCGGTGCTCGCCTCGATCGTACGATCGGTCTCGAGCGCGCCATCGACGTCGCTGCGGACGGTGACCTTGCCGCTCGGTAGCTCCTTGACCGCGAGCCCGGTGGTCGGCACGTCGGGGGGCGCGCCCTTGGCGTCGAGCTTCACCGCGGCCGCCTGGATCGTCTTGACCTGGTCCTTCGCCCCGGCGAGCGGCGCGACATAGCGCACCCAGCGCTCGGCAGTCGGGCGGCCGTGCCGCTCGAGATCGACGCGGAGCTCGCACGTCGTGCCCTCGCACGCGATCGCCGCATGCGCGGTCGACAGGTTCGGGTGCTTGAGCCCGAGCACGGCGACGAGCGACGGCGCGTAGCCGCAGACGTCGCTCTTGTCGGACCACTTCTTCTCGCCGACCAGCGTCTTCGCGCGCTCGACATCCTTCGCCGGGACGATCTTCGCCTTCTCGATCTTCGCGAGCTGCGCGCCGATCGCGTTGCGCATCTGCGGCGTCGTCGTCACCGGGAAGTCGCTGGGATAGACGACCGCGATCGAGATCCGGCCGGTGCCCGCGACCGCCGTCCTCGACTCACCCTTGCAGACCTCGAAGACATCCTTCGCGTCGGCGGTCCTCGCGAACAGCAGCAACGCGACGATCGAAGTGACTCGCTTCATGGGGTCGATAGTACGCCAGACCCTGCGCCGGGGAGCTGCGGTGCGCGAACCGCGACGCCGCCCGTGACGCACGGCGCATCGCGGGCAGTTGGCGGCCCGCCGGCTGCGTCAGCCCGCCATCATCGCGATCCCCGCCACAAGCGCGCTGCCCGCGAACGCGATCGCGATCACGAGCGTTCGGGTCGTGTAGGCCTGGGTCGGGCGGACGAGCTGACGGCGCACCATGCGCGCGGGTAGTGCAAGGTCCGAGCCCCGCCCGGCCGAGGCACCACACGGAGTTAGCGCGGCCGTGCCGCCCGGGACACGCCGACTGCCGTCGCCCCGACACGCCGCTACCGGCCGTCGCGCGCCTGTAGTATGGCAGCGCCGATGTCCACCGACCGCCCTCCCGACTGGCTCGTCGACGTCGAGGTCAAGCTCGCCTACCAGGAGCGCCTGATCGGCGACCTCGACGCCCTGATCCGCGCCTTCGCGGTGCGCCTCGAGAAAGCGGAGCGCGAGCTCGTCGAGCTCAAGCAGAGCGTGCGCTCGCCCGAGGCGCCGCTCGGCGCGGCGAACGAGCCGCCGCCGCACTACTGACCCGCGCCGCGCGCGACGTCGGCACGTCGCCGGCCTGACCCCGCGGCGCGGCTCCGCTATGGTGCTCGCGTGGACCGAGCCACGCACGAGACGTGGGCCCGCGAGTTCACCCGGACCGCGCAGGCCTACTGGACGTCCGGTCGCACGCGCGAGCTGACGGGCGACAAGGCGCTCGAGCTGCTGCCCGCCGAGGCGCCGCTGCTGCTGCGCGCGCTCGGCCTGCTCCACCGCGACGCCTCGATGCCGCCGCCGCAGGTCCGCAAGTACCTCCAGATCAACCACGTGATCCGGGTGCTGCGGCCCGCGATCGCCGAGCTCCGGCCGCACCATCCGGTGATCCGCCTGCTCGATGCCGGCTGCGGCCGGTCGTACCTGACGCTGCTGCTCGCGTGGTGCGCGCGCCACCGCTGGGAGCACCGCATCGAGGTGCTCGGCGTCGACCGCAACCCCGCCGTGATCGAGGAGTGCCGCCGCCGGACCACCATCGCCGAGCTCGACGACGTCGTGCGGTTCGAGGCGGCGCCGCTCGAGGCACTCGACGTCGAGGCGGCATGGAGCCGCGCGTTCGGAGCGCGGCACCCCGTCCATGGTGTGTTCGCGCTCCACGCGTGTGACACCGCGACGTGCGACGCCATCGCGCTCGGCGCGCACCTCGGGGCCGAGCTGATCGCGGTCGCGCCATGCTGTCAGGCCGAGCTCGCGCGCGGCTGGACGGTGCTCGCGGAGCGCGGTGACGCCGGTGCGTTCGCACCGCTCTGGCGGATGCCGCACCTGCGCCGCGAGCTCACCGCGCACCTCACCGACACGATGCGCGCGCTGCTGCTGCGCTCCGCCGGCTATCACGTCACCGCGCTCGAGTTCATCAGCGCCGAGCACACGAAGAAGAACACCCTGCTCCGCGCGCGGAGACGTGGCGCTCCCGATCCCGCGGCGCGGGCCGAGTACGACGCGCTCGTCGCCGCCACCGGCGGCTGCGGGCTGCGCCTCGCCGACCGGATCTGATCCGATCGACCGGAGCGGATCGCCGCCCGTCGGCGGTCGCAATGCCATTCAGTGAATCTCCGACGGGGTGCGATCACGCACGGCGCGCCGATCCGCGCACGACCGCGCTCGCAGCACCCCTCGTGAGCGGTCTGCGACCGTGGCGCGCACCCTGCACGACACGGATCAAACAACCACGGCAGGGAGATAGCGATGGCGACCAAGAATCCGAACTGGTGGAACGCGGAACACGACAGCGCCTGGGATCGCGTGAAGGCGGCGGTGAAGCGCGACTGGGAGCAGACCAAGCACGACCTGTCCAAGGGTGGCGACACGCGCCACGGCAAGGACCTCGACCAGGACGTCGGCGACACCGTGAAGCAGGCGGCCGGCAAGGAGCCGGTCCCGCCGGCCACGACGAAGACTCCGGATGACGACAAGGACACCAAGGCGACGAAGGACGTCGACTGGGATCACGTCGAGCCCGACTACCGCTATGGCTTTGGTGCCCGTCAGCAGTACGGCAAGGACGACGACTGGAACGATCGCGTCGAGTCCAAGCTCAAGGAAGAGTGGCAGGACCTGCGCAGCGGCCGGACGTGGGACGAGGTCAAGTCGACCGTCCGCGGCGGCTGGGATCGCGCCAAGAAGTGAGCACCCCGTGATCACCACGCCGTGACCCGTCACGGCTGACCGAGTGCGCGAGGGCGCGCACCCAAGAGCTCGCGGCATCATCGTCGCGAGCTTCTTGCGTCGTGGCGCCGGCGCCTGGCGCGTCATGCGCGCTCGGGTCCGCCGCAGCATTTGGCGGTGGGCACGCGCGCGTCGGGAGCCAGACTTCGAGCATGCGCACGCATCGCCTCCTGTGGTTCACCACCATCGCCCTCGCGGCCGCTGGCTGTGGCAGCAAGAAAGCCTCCGGTCCCGGCAACCAGACCGCCGGCCAGCCCGTCGAGACCCGCGCCCCGAACGCGGAAGGTCAACAGCCCGCGCACCCCGGGCAGACGCGCGCGCCGTATCGCACGGCCGACGTGACCTTCGAGACGCGCACCATCGCGCGGGGCCTCGAGCATCCGTGGGGGCTCGCCTTCCTCCCCGATGGCGCGATGCTCGTCACGGAGAAGCCGGGGCGCCTCCGGGTCGTCAGCCCGACTGGCGAGCTGTCACCCCCCGTCGACGGGCTCCCGAAGGTCGATGCCCGCGGCCAAGGTGGCCTGCTCGACGTCGCGATCGATCCGGACTTCGCGACGAACCAGCTCGTCTACTGGAGCTACTCGGAGCCGCGCGAGGGCGGTAACGGCACCGCAGTCGCGCGGGGGCGACTCGTGCGCGGCAACGGCTCGCCGCGGATCGACGCCGCCACCGTGATCTGGAGGATGACGCCGACGCTCGACTCGACGCTGCACTTCGGATCCCGCTTCGTGTTCCGCGGTGACGGGACGCTGTTCGTGACCACCGGCGAGCGCTCGATCCTGCCGGGTCGCGCGCAGGCGCAGCAGCTCGACAGCGCGTTCGGCAAGCTGATCCGGATCGCGCTCGACGGCTCGATCCCGAAGGACAACCCGCACGTCGATCGCCAGGGCGTGCTGCCCGAGATCTGGTCGGTCGGCCATCGCAACATCCAGGCGGCGGCGCTGCATCCGCGCACGCGCAAGCTGTGGGTCGTCGATCACGGCCCCAAGGGCGGCGACGAGATCAACATCGTCGACGCCGGCAAGAACTACGGCTGGCCGGTCATCACCTACGGCGAGGAGTACTCGGGCGAGCCGATCGGGACCGGGCTCACCGCGCAGCCCGGCATGGAGCAGCCTCTGTACTACTGGGACCCGGTGATCGCGCCGTCGGGCATGGCGTTCTACGACGCCGATCTGTTCCCCGCGTGGCGCGGCTCGCTGTTCGTCGGCGCGCTCGCGGGCAAGCACCTCGTGCGGCTCACGCTCGACGAGGATCGGGTGGTCGGCGAGGAGCGGCTGCTCGTGGACCGCGCGCGGATCCGGGACGTCCGGGTCGGGCCCGACGGCGCGATCTACGTGCTGACCGACGCCGACGCCGGCGAGCTGCTCCTGCTCGAGCCCGCCGAGGCCCGCGCCGGCGAGTCGACGTAGCGCCGCGGCGCTCAGGCGATGCGCGTCACCGTGAGCGTGCGCGGGCCGCCGCCGAGCACGAACTCGCAGTCGTCGCCGGTGCGCTTGCCGACCAGTGCGCGGCCGATCGGCGAGGTCGGCGTCAGCACCGTGACGTCACCCGCGAGGCTCACGCCGCCGCCACCTGCCGCGATCAGGAACCGGCGAGCCCGGCCGTCCTCGTCGACGTCGACCACGGCGCCGATCGAGATCGGCTCGGCCGCGTCGAACGCGCGCACGGTCATCGCGGTCACCGAGCCGATCGCGGCCTCGAGCTCGGCGACCCGCTGCGCGATGCCGCGGGCCAGGTACGACTGCTCGAGCCCGCGGGTGTCCTTGTCGTTCTCCGGCCGCGCGTCGTCGTGGGTCGCGCCCTCGACGGCCGCCTGATGCGCCGACCGCGCGGCTGCCAGGGCTCCCTCGAGCTCTGCCAGCAGCGCGGTCTTCAGCGCCGCCTTCGGTGCAGCCTTGGCGGGTCGCTTCATGCGCGTGACGATACTAGGCCTTCATCACGATCTTCATCACCTCGTCCTGCTTGTGGTTGAACATCTCGTAGCCCTTCGACACGTCCATCAGGTCCATGTGGTGCGAGATCACGAACGTCGGATCGATATCACCGCGCTCGATCCGTTCGAGGAGCGGTTGCAGGTAGCGGTGCACGTGGCACTGCCCCGCCCGGATCGTGAGCCCGCGGTTGACCACCGCGTTGAGCGGGAACTTGTCCACGAACCCGTTGTAGACACCCACGATCGACACGATGCCCGCGCTGCGGCACGCCATGATCGCCTCGCGCACCGCGAGCGGCCGGTCGAGGTTGATCCGGCTCATCTGCTTGGTGCGGTCGTACGCGTACTGGATGCCGTGGCCGTGGGCCTCGAGGCCGACCGCGTCGATGCAGGCGTCGGGACCGCGGCCCGCCGTCATCTCGCGCAGGGTCTCCTGCACGCTCTGCTCCTCGTAGTTGATGATGTCGGTCGCGCCGGCCTTCTCCATCGCCATCTGCAGGCGATACGGGAAGCGATCGATCGCGATGATGCGCTGCGCGCCGAGCATGCGTGCACTCGCGATCGCGAACTGCCCGACGGGGCCAGCGCCCCACACCGCGATCACCTTGTCCGGCGTGATCTCGCACATCTCCGCGGCCATGTAGCCGGTCGGGAAGATGTCGGAGAGGAACAGCGCCTGATCGTCGGTGAGGTGCGGGGGCACCTTGAGCGGGCCGACGTCGGCGAACGGCACGCGGACGTACTCGGCCTGGCCACCGGCATAGCCGCCGGTCAGGTGCGAGTACCCGAACATGCCGCACGACGCGTGGCCCATCATCTTCTCGGCGAGCCAGGCATTGGGGTTCGTGTTCTCGCAGGCCGCGAAGTTTTGCTTCACGCACTGCGCACACGATCCACACGCGATCGGGAACGGCACGACGACGCGATCGCCGACCGCGAGGTTCTTGACCCCGCGCCCGACCTCGACGACCTCGCCCATGAACTCGTGGCCGAGGATGTCGCCCTTCTCCATCGTCGGGTTGAAGCCGTTGTAGAGGTGGAGATCCGAGCCGCAGATCGTCGTCGACGTGACCTTGAGGATCGCGTCGCGCGCGTTCAGCAACTTGGGGTCCGGAACGTTCTCGATCCGGACATCCTTCTTGCCCATCCAGCTGGCAGCTCTCATGTCAGCAGTCCTCTCTCGGCCGAAGGCCGCGCGGGGTGTGGTCCACGGTGGATGCTCGCGTCGGAGTGCACGACCTCGCCGGTCTCCATCACCTGCTTGAAGCGACGAAGATCGCCTTCGATCTGCGGGCCGGCGGCGAGCTTGGCGAACATCGCACCGAGGGTGCGGCCACCCGGCACGTCGTACTGCATCTCGACGCGCACCTCGGTGCCATGGCCGTCGAGCGTCGGCGAGAAGCGCACGGTCCCGCTGTTCGGGACCTCGGAGCCCTCGACCGCGCGCCAGGAGATCAGCTCGGACGGTCGGTCCTCGATGATCGTCGCTTGCCACTCGACGGTGCCACCGACCGGCGTCTTCGCGACCCAGTGCGAGAGTCCGCCGCCGAGGTCGCGCACCGCCTCGAGGTAGTCCATGAACCGAGGGAGCTGCTCGAGGTCGCGCCAGAACGCGTAGACCTCGGAGGGCGGCCGGTTGATCGAGACCGTCCTGATCACCGGCCGGCGCGCGCTCTTCTGCGCACGCGAGGCGCGGAAGCTCGCGAACAGGTCGAGCGCGGTGATGCCGACGACGGAGCCGGCCGCGCTCAGGACGCGGACCTGCTGGTTGCGCGGGCGGGTGGCGGCGAGGCCAAGGACGCCGAGGTCCATCACATCGCCGACCACGCGGCTCCACAGCGGCCCGGCGCGGCGCGGCCCGCTGAGGATGCCGACGCCATGGATGAGCCCGCGGACGCCCATCGCCCGCATGAAGGTGCGGGTCTTCACGCTGTCCTCGATCCCGATCAACTTCGCGAGCACTCCTGGTATCGCGAGCTGCCCGAGCCCGAGCCCGATGCTGAACAACCCCAGGCCGGTGGCCAGGGCGGTCCCATCGGAGCCTTCCTGACTCCTTGAATGTGTTTTCATGATGTTCTCCTCGTCTCGGTGTCAGCAACGGCCGTTCCACTGCAGACGCAGAAAGCGCGGCGTCGGCCTCTACGCGACGCGCGCCGCTGACGCCGGGGGCGTGCGCGCACACGTCGCTCGCCGACAAAGGAACTCGGGGACTTCTCGATCGAAGCGTCGCGCGGACGGCGTCCGAGGGCCTCCGGAGTGTGACGGCGGTCGGTCGGCGCGACGCGGCGCGCCGACTCCGGCAGGCGGCGCGGCACGGCGGCGATCCGGACGTGACAATCGCGGGGGCCGGTGGCAGATCTCCTGACCGTCCCAGCCCCCGCGGACGGCGCCAACTGCTCCATTTCAGACACCTCGCGGCGTCCGCGCTCGGGCTTTTGCGAGCGTCTTCGGCTATGCTCCGTCACCCTTAAAACGAGCGAGTAGATATGTCGAACCGAAAAGCGACCTTTGCCAAACGTCAGCGCGAGACCGAGCTGAAGGATCACGCGCGTGTGAAGGAAGAACGTCGCTCCGAACGCCGCGGCCGCGCCGGGACTGGTAAAGGTCCCGAGATCGACTGGGCCGACGCCGTGAACACGTCGAACACCAAGATCGATGACGTGATCGCGGCCGGTCCCGGCGGCGGCGACGGCTCGGCCCCGCTGGCGACCAGCGACAGCTCCGCGTACCCGACCGCCCCGCCTCCGCCCCCCCGCCCGGTGCCGGCCCCTGCAAATGGTGGCGCGCCGATGACGGGCGCGCCGATGACGGGTGGCGCGC
>JALZOI010000223.1 GCA_030857245.1 Myxococcota bacterium | reverse complement strand
CCTGGTAGCACACCGACTTGCTGGCGCCGGTCGGCAGCAGCACCGCGGCGTCGCGGCCGGCGAGCACGGCGTCGACCGCGGCCTCCTGGCCGGCGCGGAACGCGGCGTGCCCGAAGACCTCGCGCAGGACCTCACGCGCAGCCTGTGCCTTGGTCTCCATGGAGGTCGCGAGCGTGCCCGAGCCCTCTGACACGCCGGGACCGTGCCGGGACCGCGGCGGGCGGCATCGCGACGGCGAGCGCGCCGCTGGGTGGCTCCCCGACGGGCGCTCCGTCGCGATCGCGTGTAGAACAGGCGCGATGTCGCTGCAGTGGTACCCCGGCCACATGGTCAAGGCGCGGCGCGAGCTCGCCGCGCTGATGCCCTCGCAGGACGTCGTGATCGAGGTGATCGACGCCCGGCTGCCGGTGGCGAGCTCCAATCCCCTGATCACCGAGCTGCGGCGCGACAAGCCGTGCATCAAGGTGCTGACGAAGAGTGACCTCGCGGATCCCGCGGTGACGACCGCGTGGGTCAAGCACTTCTCGACGTTCCCGAACGTGCGCGCGTTCGCGTCGTCGACCAAGGCGCCGCAGGAGACCCGGCGGCGGATCACGCAGCTATCGAACGGCCTGGCGCGCCACCGCGGCACCGACAAGACGGTACGCGCGCTGATCGCGGGCGTGCCCAACGTCGGGAAGTCGACGCTGATCAACACGCTGATGAATCGCACCGTCGCGAAGGTCGGCGACAAGCCCGCGGTCACGAAGGAGCAGCAGGCCGTCAAGCTGAAGAGCGGCATGACGATCACCGACAGCCCCGGCCTGATGTGGCCGAAGATCGAGGACGAGCACCGCGCGTTCCGCCTCGCCATCGCCGGCTCGATCCCCGACACCGCGATCGACTACCTGACGATCGCGATGTTCGCCGCCGAGTTCTTCCTGGCGCGCTACCCCGACGTCGTCGTCGCCCGCTACAAGCTGCGCGAGACGCCCCCGAGCGCCGAGGCCCTGCTCGCCGAGGTCGGCCAGCGCCGCGGCGGCCTGCTGCCCGGCGGCCGCGTCGATCTCCACAAAGCCGCCGAGATGCTCGTCCACGAGTTCCGCGCCGGCGTGCTCGGCCGGATCAGCCTCGAGGCGCCGCCCGCGGCCGCCGAGCCCGCCGAGCCCGCCGAGCCCGCCGGCGATTGACCCCGCCGGCCCGCGGGGTGGCAACCCAAACAGCCACTTGAGGCGCGGTCAGGCGCCCTGCTATACGGCCGGGTCATACGCATGCGCCGTCACCTAATGCCGTTGGTCCTGCTCCTCCTGGTCGCCTTCGCGTGCGGCAATCCGCCCACGAACAAGGGGACCGACGCCGGCGAGCCGCCGCTGCCCGTGGAGATCACCGTCGAGCCGGTGGACCAGGCGCTCGTGATCGACAACGACGTCGCCGCGACGAGCACGTACCGCGCGACGGGCCGGTTCGCTGATGGCACGACCGCGGACATCACGGACCGGGTCGAGTTCGCGCTCGAAGACGCCACCCTCGGCTCGTTCGTCGGCGGGGACCTGACCTCGACGCTCGACCGGGGCGGCCGGACCCGCGTGGTCGCGTCGCTCGGCCGCGTCGAGGGCTCGACCGGGCTGACGCTGCTGCTGCGCAAGCGCTACTCCGATCCGAGCTCGACGGGGTTGCCCGTGGACCCGGCCGCGCCGTTCAGTGGCCCGGCCGACGCGGCGCGCGCGCCCGATGTCGTGTATCCGAACGACGGCGTCCTGCTGCCGCCCAACCTCCGGATCCTCGAGCTCCACTTCCGGCCCGGCGCCGCGAACACGCTGTTCGAGATCGCGTTCGCGAACGAGCTGACGGACGTCAAGATCTACGCGCGCTGCACGCTGCCGATGAACGGCGGCTGCATCTACACGCCCGACAGCCAGGTGTGGCGGTGGATCGCCGGGACCAACCGCGGCGGCACCGAGCTCGCGGTGCGAGCGCGCGCGACCGACGACGCCGGCACGGGCGTCGGCACGTCGACCGACATCAAGCTCGCGTTCGGCTTCGAGGACGTCCGCGGCGGCATCTATTACTGGAAGGCCGGCGGGGGCGCGACCAGCGAGTCGGCGCTCATGCGCTATGACTTCGGCAGCGCGACCCAGCTCACCGCGGAGCGCTTCGTCGGGCCCGACCAGGCGGGCGGCAAGTGCGTGGGCTGTCACGCGCTGTCGCGCGACGGCACGAAGCTGGTCGCGGCGGCAGGTGGGTGGGATGTCGAGGACAGCCTCCTGGTCGATGTCGAGAGCGCGACGCGCGTGGCGACGCCCGCGAAGACGGCGTTCGCATCGTGGAACCCCGACGGCACGAAGTACGTCGGCGTGTTCGCGTTCGCCGGCACGCCGAGTCACAACCTGATGCTGTTCGACGGCACGACCGGTGCGCAGACGGGCGAGATCGATGTCGGCGCGACCGCCGCCCAGTCGACCAGCCACCCGGACTGGTCCGCCGATGGCGCGAGCATCGCCTACGTGCGTGCCGGGCAAGCGCACGAGAGCGGCGTCAACAACCAGCGCTTCTATCAGGGCTCGATCCAGCAGGTGAAGCAGCAGGCCGGCGGCGCGTTCGGCAGCGTGCAGGCGATCGTGCCGGCGCAGGCCGGCAAGAACCGCTACTACCCGGCGTTCTCGCCCGACAGCAAGCTGCTGGCGTTCAACGAGTCCACCTGCCCGACCGGCTCGGCGCATGCCGACTGCAACGCGGACTCCGATCCGACGGCGACCGTGTTCGTCGTCAAGCCCGAGCCCGGCGCGACGCCGATCGCGCTGACCCGGGCGAACGCCGGCGGCAAGACGGACACCCGCACGGCGCTGACGAACTCGTGGCCCAAGTGGGCGCCGTTCGAGTCGCAGCGCACCGCCACGGCGGGCTCGCGGCTGGTCTGGATGACGTTCTCCTCGAGCCGCAACTTCGGGCTGCGCACCCCGCCGCCGGGAACCAGCACCGAGGCGGCGACCGGCACGCTGCTGTGGATGGTCGCCATCGATCCCGAGCGCGCGGCGGCGGGGCTCGATCCGAGCTACCCCGCGTTCTGCTTGCCGTTCCAGGACGTCGCCAGCTCGAACCACATCGCGCAGTGGACCAAGGAGATCGTCGTCCTCCAGTGACGTCGCGGCGGACGGTCCCTGCCGCGCCCGGCCAGCGCGCCGGACCGGCGCCCACAGCCCTGGTCACCTGTAGCGGCTGCCGCCACAGCCGGCGGTGTCCCGGCGAGCGATTCCAGCGGCTTGCCCCGTGGCGCGGCGCTTGCTGCCTGACGCCGCATGCCCGCTGTCTGTCGTCGCCTCGGTCCTCGCCTCGGTCGTCGCCTCGGTCCTCGCCTCCCACCTCGCCTCGGTCGGCTGCTCGTCCCCGCGCTGCTCGTGCTCGCGGCCTGCGCCGGCGAGCCCGGCGAAGATCTCGACCCTGCCGCGACCGGCGACGAGGAGACCGACGACGGCCCGCTGCCCGAGGACGAACCGTCCGACGACGCGCCGGTCGATGTCCCCGAGACCGATCAGAACGTCTTCCAGCTGCCCTTCCCGTGCGGCGAGGTGTGGGCGGGCCAGACCCGCACGAACCACAGCCCGCAGCTCTCGGTCGACTTCAACCGCGCGAACGACGAGGGCGATACCGTCGTCGCCGCGGCGAGCGGCATGATCACGCGCGTCGCGAACACGGGCAGCACGAGCTACGGGCGCTGGATCGAGATCGCGCACAGCGGTGGCCGGCGCACGCGCTATGCACACCTGTCCTCGCAGACCGTGACCGTCGGCCAGGCCGTGCAGCGCGGGCAGAAGATCGGCACCGTCGGCAACACCGGCGGATCGACCGGTGCGCACCTCCACTACGAGCAGCACGCGGCCGGCGCGGCGGTGCGCGTCGTGTTCAACGAGCTCCCCGCGCTCTACTACGGCACGAAGAACTACACGAGCCAGAACGGCTGCGGCGCGGACGCCGGCAGCGTCGTCGGGCGCGTCAACACCAGCGGCGGCGAGCTCGACATCCACGCGGACGCCAGCACCACGGCCGCCGTCGTCGGTAGCGTGGCCGACGGTGCGTCGGTCACCATCACCTGCCAGAAGCACGGCGCGTCGGTGGCGGGCACGTACGGCACGTCGACGCTGTGGGACAAGGTCGGGCCCGGCTTCATCCCGGATGCGTTCGTGTCGACCGGCTCCGACGGCCAGGTCGCGCCGACCTGCCCGTAGCCTCGCGTGGCCTGGCGTCGCGGCGCTGCAAACGCCGCGTGCGCTCGGGCCGTGTGTGGGTGATCCGGTGCGTTCGGCCCGCATCGTCGCCGGTCATCGCGGGCCTCGCCGCCACCCCGGCCGTACCCGTCGCCTCCGCGAGCTCCACGTACTGTTTCGGAGCATGACCTTCAAGCTGGCTCTCGTGCTGTTGTCGACCGCAGTCGCGATCTCGGACGCCGCTCCGCCGAGCAAGACCGCAACCGTGCTCGCGTTGACGCCCGCGTCACTGAGCGGCAGCGGCCCGAGCTTGCTCAAGAAGGTCAAGGCGGCCAAGGCGGGGCGCGTGCTGTTCTACGATCACGACGGTGAATGGACGGTGCACTACGCGATCGCGCTCTCCCGTCCGTTGCCGGTACCCGAGATCGACCTGAAGATCTCGGACGTGAGCCGGAGCAAGCGGCCCGTCGGAACGCGCCACAAGATCGTCTACACGGACGCGAAGGTGGTGCGTGGCAGCTTCAAGCTGACGCGCGACGAGGTGCTGTCACCCAACGCGAAGCTGCTGCTCGAGATCGAGAGCGACGGGGAGCCCGTCGTCACCCGGTCGTTCTTCATCCAGAGCAAGGCGGCCGCGACGACCGCGAAGTCGATCGACTTCACCGGCGACGAGGCGGCGATGGCCGACGCGGCCGACACCGAGGCCATCGCGACCAAGCGCCGGTGAGGTGGCCGTCCGTCAGCTGAAGACCCGCATGGAGGGCTCGGGGGCCGCCATCGCCGGACCGCTGGTTGATGCGGTACGATTCGTTCGCCGATGCCGATGCCGATGCTGACGCGCGTACTCGGGGCGGCGATCGCGTTATCGCTCGTCAGCGGTTGCGACAAGGTGTTCACGCTCACGCCCGTCGAGCTGCCGATCGATGCGCCACTGGACTCGCCACCTGACGCACCGACGATCCTCGCGTGCGATACGAACCCGATCATCCTGCGTCCAACGTTCGTCTATCAGCAGAGCTGGGCGGAGCAGTTTCCTGCAGGCTCGAGTCGCGCGGCGACGGTCGCCGATCACGCAGGCCCGGACGACGACGCGAGCTACATCGCATCCCAGTTCGACGGACAGACCGACCTGTACGAACACGTGCCGGTTGCATCGGACCTGGTCGTCACCAGCGTGTCGGTGTGGGTTCGCGCGCGGATCGACGCGACGCAGCCGACGCTCGCCACCCAGGTGGGCGCGGCGTTCACCATCGACGGACTCTTCGAATGGGACGACGTCAGCATGACGGAGGCGTGGGGGAACTATTCGAGCCTGCGCTACGTGAACAACCCGAAGACGGGGGTCGCGTGGACGGCCGCCGACGTGAACCGTCTCGTGTTCGGCGTGCGCAAGGCGTATGTGAACCACCGCGTGCTGGTGACGCAGATCTGGGCGGAGGTGGCGTGTGAGCCGTGAGAGGCGGCCGCGCTAGCGGGACCCGCGTACCTCGAGCTGCTGTGAACGCGCGCGAGCGTTGCGGCGCAGCGAGCAGCGAGCGCACTCCGTCACTCAACGTCACGAGGCACATCGCTTGCTTGCGAGCGCGCGGATGCACCATCTTCTCCGGGCCCTCCAGCTCCCATCGAGCCTCGTCCTCGCGTTCGCGATCAGCGGCTGCGAACCTCCTCCTCCCGAACCCACCTCGCAGGTCGAGCACGCGCTGCTCGGGATCGAGGTGTGCCCGGCGGGATCCAACATCATCGAGGGCACCCCGGGCGATGACGTCCTCGACGGCACGAATGGCCGTGACTGCATCTTCGGTCACGGCGGCAACGATACGATCAGGGGCGGCAATGGCGACGACGTGCTCGTCGGCGGAGCTGGCGATGACACGCTCGAGGGCGGCAGTGGTGCGGATCGCCTCGAAGGTGAAGCCGGCAATGACGTGATCGACGGCGGCAACGGCGACGACGTGATCTCCGGAGGCGACGGCAACGACGTGCTCGATGGTGGGAACGGGGCCGACGAGATCGATGGCGGCGCCGGTCACGATGTCCTGCGTGGCGGCAGCGGTGCGGACGACCTCGCCGGAGGCGACGGCGACGACGTCATCGATGACGGCGCCGGCGCCGATGCCGTCGACGGTGGCAGCGGCACGGATGCCTGCAGCGGGAGCAACTGCGAGCGACCCATCCCGGCGGTCGTCAGCTGCACCACCGACAGCCAATGCGGTGCGGGCCTGCGCTGTGCGCTCCCGGCCGGGATCTGCATCGCCTGCCTGGCGGACCTCGAATGCGATGATGGGAACGCCTGCACGGCGGACGCCTGCCAGCCGGTGCTCGGGTGCGCGAGCCCGAACCACCCCGACGGCACCGCGTGTCCCGACGCGACGTTGTGCAACGGCGACGAGACCTGCACCGCCGGGAGCTGCACGGCGGGCACCCCGCTCGTGTGTGACGACGGGCAGTACTGCAACGGTGTCGAGTCCTGCGACCCGCTCACCGCTTGCCAGCCTGGCACCCCACCGGTCATCGACGACGGGGTGGCCTGCACGGATGACTCGTGCAACGAGGCCACGGACGTCGTCGTCAACCAGACCAATGACGCGCACTGCTCGATCGGGTTCGTGTGCGAGCCCGCCGGCTGCACGCCGTGGTGTACGCAGATCGAGGTCACGCCGGGGGTCACGCGTTGCGTGGCCGCGCCGGGTGATGGGACCGTGAGCCTGCACCTCAGCCCGGGCGACCTGACGCCGTGGGAGCAGCAGTACGTGCAGGCCGACGAGCCGGAGCCGAACTTCTGCGGCCCGACCGCCGGGCGGAACCTCCTGTTCTGGTACGGCCACGACGTGTCCTACGCGACGTTCGCTGCGGGGATGCGGACCAACGAGTGGGAGGAAGGCATCGGCCTGTTCGCGCTGGCGGTGGCCGTCTGCGGCGGTGACTTCGTGATCTGCGCGCCGATCGTCTACACGATCGCGAGCGACAGCCTCATCAACGCGGGCTCGCTCCCCGCCGACGTGGCGAGCAGCCTGACGGCGCAGCGTCCCGCGGGCTACGGATTCTGCGCGTCGCAAGGCAGCAACGCGCTCGCCCCCATCCGCAACGCGCTCGAGCGCGGCAGCCCGGTCTACTATCTCGAGAGTCGCGGCGAGGGCAACCTGCACTGGGCCGTGCTCACCGGCCTGTACGACGACGCCGGGGTGCTGTCGGTGCGGGTGGCGAACTCCACGGAGCGGCCATGGGATGAGTTCGTGGCGGACTGGTCGATCTCGAAGGTCGGCGGCGGCATCGTGCGGTCGCTGCTGGCAGGCCTCGGGCTGCAGCCGTACATCCGCTACTACTACACGGCACCCGGACAGCCGTGCGAGTGAGTCGGTTGCCCTGACCGCTCCTGCTCTCTCAGGCGAGCAGCCTCGCGGCGCCCTCGCGGAGCTTCTTCTTCTTGGACTTCACGTACGGTTCGAGCGCCGCGCGCCCGACCTCGGGGTGCGCGCTGAAGTACTCGCGGCGCCCAGTCGCCGTAGCTGATGCGCTGCGTGCCGACCTTCGTGACGTACGAAAACCCCGCCGTTACGCGGGGTTTTCTTCGAGGTGCCACCCAGATTTGAACTGGGGAATGGTGGTTTTGCAGACCACTGCCTTACCACTTGGCTATGGCACCGGAGCGTCCGTATGTCTACCGCACGGTCGGGCGCCGGCGCAACCCGGTGGCGCGGTTGCGAAGCGCGGTCAGCAGTCGTTGTGAGCAGCGGTCCTGCATCGCTCGGCCGCACCTGGTGGTAGACGGGCTCATGATCGAGATCGAGGTTCGGGGTGGGCATGATCCGCAGGCGCTGGCGGAGCTGATCGCGGCGACGCTGCACGGGCACGTGATCGAGGACCCCGCATCCTCGGCCGTCACGACCGGCAAGCTCGTGCGCGAGCAGCAGGAGGCGGCGGAGCGGCTGCGGCCCTCGCGCGACCAGCTCGAGACCGTGAACTTCACGACGCTCGACGACGACGGCGACTGGTCCGCGCTCTAGATCGGCTCGAGCCCGACCCACAGCGGGAACCCCCGCGTGCGAGCGCGGGTACGGACCTCGAGGATCTTGTCCCGCGCCTCCGCGGGACGGTAGCGACCCGCGATCGCGCGGCCGGTCGTGTGGGTCTCCAGCATGCGCGCGATCGCCTCGTCGCTCGTCAGGCCGAACAGCTCCGTGAGGACCTCGCAGACGAACTCCTGGGTCGTGTAGTCGTCGTTGCGGAGGACGACGTGGACATCGGCGGTCCCGATCGCGTCCGCGATCGGCGTGGCCTCGCCGTGGCACAGCCGGAACAGCACGCGCGCGACATCGACGTCGGCGTCGGCGAGCAGCGCCGCCGCATCGCTGACGCGCAGGTAGGCCCAGAGATCGACGCAGCCCGCGCGGCGGTCGGCGTGGTGCGCATGGCTCGCCGCGTAGCTGTAGACGCGGTGCCCGTCATCCTCGGCGTCCCGCGTGTCGGGGTGTGGCTTGGCATCGAGCGCCGCCAGCACGCAGTCCTCGAGCGCGGCGACGTCGCCGCCCACCTCGGTGATCGCCGCCGCGATCACCTCGTCCTGGAGCAGGCCGTAGAGCACGTGCAGCGACGACAGCGGTTCGTGGCGGGTGCGGGCCTCGTGGCTCGCGACGTGGAGCGCGACCTCGGCATCGCCATCGAACACGCTGGCCAGTGCGCGCGCGGCGGGCGGGCGCAGGTGGCGCCACCACAACGCCCCCATCCCGGCGGCGACGATCGCCATGTAGACCGCGTCCACGTGGGCACCGTGCCGGTGATCGGCCCCGCTGTCCAGTCGTCACCCGCGCCTCGGCCAGCGTCGGATCGTCGGCGTTCGTTTACATCCAAGGACGTTTCAATACGTTGAAATTACAACAAAAGATTGGCCGGGACCGCGCGCGGCCCGTACCGTCACAGCCATGAAGAAGCTCACCATGATGTTCGCGCTCGTTGCCATGACCACGCTCGGCGCCGCGGGCTGCAAGAAGAAGACGGACGACGCCGCGAAGACCGACACGGCCGCGAAGACCACGGATACGACGACCACGACGACCACGACGACCACGGGCACCCCCGCCGCGACGGGCACCCCGGCCGCCGCCGGTGACCTCCCGGCCGAGTGCACCGAGTACAAGTCGATGATCGAGAAGCTCGCCAGCTGCGATAAGATGCCGCAGCAGTCGCGCGACGCGCTGAAGCAGAGCTACGACGCGATGTCGGCTGGCTGGGCGAACGTCGGCGCGATGCCGCCCGAGTCGAAGCAGGCGATGACGGACACGTGCAAGCAGGGCACCGAGGCCCTCAAGGCCGCTGCCGGCGCGCAGTGCGGCTGGTAACTCGCCGCCGCAGCATCGCTACCGCGTAGCTGTGTTGCACCGGAAGGCTCGTCGACCCGGTCGACGGGCCTTTCGGCGTTTCGGAGGTGTCGCGCGAGTCTCCGAGGTGCCGCTACTTGCGGCGCTTCGAGCCGCCGGGCTTGCTGTCCCCGCAGAACACACCGGTCGCGCACGTGCGGTCGATGTGGACGCCGTCCTTGCGCTCCTTCGCATCCTGCGCGAGCTTGGCGAGCCGGATGCGCTCGCGCGCGGCCGCGCCGGCGCGCTGGAGGTCGCGCAACCGGGCCTGCGTCGCGCGCTCCTCCGCTGCGGTCTGCTGCGTCGCGAGGCGGGCGAGCGCCTGATCGGTGAGGGCGTCGAGCTCACGGAGCTCGCGCTCGATCACGGCGAGCGAGTCACGCGCCTCCTGCACCTCGCGGCGGGCGATCGCGGTGCGAGCCTCGGAGGCGCGTCGCGCGGTCTCGGCCTCCTCGGAGGCGCGCTGCCGCTCGACGGCGAACCACCCGAGCGCGCCGGCGGTCAGCGTCGCGGCGACGGTCACGACCACCATCCAGGT
>JALZOI010000834.1 GCA_030857245.1 Myxococcota bacterium | reverse complement strand
GTCACGCTCGCTCCGATCACGTCGCAGGCGGTCGCCTCGGTGTGGCCGGTGGTCAACGCGTACCGCACGCGCGGCCACTTCGCCGCGAACCTCGATCCGCTCGCGCTGCTCGAGACCGCGCGGATCAGCGAGCTCGATCCGGCGACGTGGGGCCTGACCGAGAAGGACATGCCGCGCATGATCGAGCCGACCGGCGTGCACGGGCTGCCGCGCGCGACGGTCGCCGAGCTGCTGCTCTACCTGCGCCGGATCTACGCCGGCTCGGTCGGCACCGAGTTCATGCACATCTCGTCGCCGGCGCGCCGCTCGTGGCTCGCCGAGCGGATGGAGACCCACTTCGCGGAGCCGCTGCCGAACGACGTCCGCACCCGGATGCTCGCGCTGCTGATCAACGCGGAGCAGTTCGAGCGGTTCTGTCATACCAAGTATCCCGGCACGAAGCGGTTCTCGCTCGAGGGTAGCGAGAGCTTGATCCCGGCGCTCGACCTCGTGCTCACGCACGGCGCGCGGCTCGGTGCGATCGAGGCCGTCATGGGCATGGCCCACCGCGGCCGGCTCACCACGATCGAGCAGATCCTGCGCCGCCCGGGCCGTGATCTGTTCGGCCAGTTCGAGGACGTCGAGCCCGAGAAGGCGATGGGCGGCGGCGACGTCAAGTACCACATGGGCTTCTCGACGGACCGCATCGATCCCAACGGCCACGCGATGCACGTGTCGCTCGCGTTCAACCCGAGCCACCTCGAGGCCGTGAACCCGGTCGTCGTCGGGCGCGTGCGCGCGAAGCAGATCCGTCACGGCGATGTCGAGCACCGGCGCGTGATGGGCATCCTCGTGCACGGCGACGCCGCGTTCGCGGGGCAGGGCCTCGTGCCCGAGACGCTGCAGCTCTCGGGGCTTCCGGGCTATCGCACCGGCGGCACCGTCCACATCATCGTCAACAACCAGGTCGGCTTCACCGCGTCGCCGGCCGAGCAGCGCTCGACGCCGTACTGCACCGACGTCGCGAAGATGATCGAGTGCCCGATCTGGCACGTCAACGGCGAGGACCTCGACGCCCTCGCGCGGGTGATCGAGATCGCGTGCGAGTACCGCACGCAGTTCAGCTCGGACGTCGTGATCGACATCTACTGCTACCGCAAGTACGGCCACAACGAGAACGACGAGCCGAGCTTCACGCAGCCGCTGATGTACGACGCGATCAGGCAGAAGACGTCGCCCGTCGAGGTCTACTCGAAGCGGTTGATCGAGCAGGGCGTGGTCTCGCCCGAGGAGGTCACGGCGATGACGCAGCGCCGCGTCGCCGAGCTCGAGGCCGAGCTGCAGGCGGCGAAGTCCGCGAAGTCGCGCCCCGACGGGCCGACGATGACGGCCATGTGGAAGGGCTACCGGGGCGGCATCATCGAGACCCCCGACGAGACCGACACCCGCGTGCCGCGCCAGCTCCTGGAGAACATCACCGCGATGATGTTCGAGCTGCCGAAGGGCTTCACGGCGCACCCGAAGATCGTGCGCCTGCTCGAGCAGCGCTTGCAGATGGGCACCGGCAAGCGGCCCATCGACTGGGGCATGGGCGAGATGCTCGCGTATGGCTCGCTGCTCTACCAGCAGGTCAACGTGCGGCTGAGTGGCCAGGACAGCGCGCGCGGCACGTTCAGCCACCGCCACGTCATCGTGACCGACATCAAGACCGGCCGCGAGCACATCGTGCTCGGCGGGCTCCACCCCGACCAGGGGCAGGTCCGGATCTACGACAGCCCGCTCTCCGAGGCCGGCGTGCTCGGCTTCGAGTTCGGCTACTCGCTCGATTATCCCGACGCCCTCGTGATGTGGGAGGCGCAGTTCGGCGACTTCGTGAACGGCGCGCAGGTGATCATCGATCAGTTCATCACGTCGTCCGAGGACAAGTGGAAGCGGCTCTCCGGCATCGTGCTGCTGCTGCCGCACGGCTACGAAGGGCAAGGCCCCGAGCACTCGAGCGCGCGGCTCGAGCGCTTCCTCGAGGCGTGCGCCGAGCAGAACATCCAGGTCTGCCAGCCCACGACGCCGGCGCAGATGTTCCACATGCTCCGCGGTCAGGTGCTGCGCAGCGTCCGCAAGCCGCTCGTGGTGATGACGCCGAAGAGCCTGCTCCGGTTGCCGGCGGCGACGTCTACCCTCGACGAGCTCGCGACCGGCCGGTTCCACCGCGTGCTCCACGACGAGATCGTGGATCCCGAGAAGGTCACGCGCGTGCTGATGTGCAGCGGCAAGATCTATTACGAGCTCGCCGAGGAGCGGTCGCGCCGCGCCGATCCGACGGTCGCGATCGTCCGCCTCGAGAAGCTGTATCCGTGGTGGCCGCACCTCGTCGAGGCGTCGTACGCCCCGTATCGCAAGCTGGCCGAGCTGTTCTGGGTGCAGGACGAGCCGTGCAACATGGGCGCGGGCAACTTCGTCACACCGCGCCTCGAGAAGCTCGTCGCGGGCAAGGGCATCCGGTACGAGTTCATCGGCCGCGCCGAGAGCGCGAGCCCGGCGACGGGATCGCACAAGGCGCACGTCCTCGAGCAGCAGCAGATCCTGCGAGCCGCGTTCGATCCGCGTTAACGCGGCCTCCGCACCGCGGCGGTACGACGATTCCTTGGTAGCATGCGCGCATGGCGGATCTCGTCGTGCCCCAGCTGGGCGAATCGATCACCGAGGCAGTCGTCTCGCGGTGGCTCAAACAGGTCGGCGATGCCGTCAGCGTCGACGAGCCGATCGCCGAGCTCGAGACGGACAAGATCACGGTCCAGCTCCCGTCGCCGGTCGCCGGCGCGCTCTCCGACGTCAAGGCGGAGGTCGGCGCGACCGTGAAGGTCGGTGACGTGATCGGCTCGGTCGAGGCGGGCAAGGCCGGCAAGGGGGCTCCGGCCGCGGCGGCGACTGCCGCACCGGCTCCGGCTCCGGCGGCAGCGGCTCCGGCTCCGGCGGTTCCGGCGGATCCCGCCGTTGCGGCGGTCGATGCGGCCGAGGTCCTGCCGAAGCGGATCGCGGCGATCTGGCCGCGCGTCGAGACGATGACGCAACCGTTCCTCGTGCAGGTCCCCGG
>JALZOI010000833.1 GCA_030857245.1 Myxococcota bacterium | reverse complement strand
GGCGACGAGCGGCGCCAGCTGGGCCTCGCTGCAACCCGCCCCGAGCTCGCCCGCGATCGCCGGTGGCCGCACGGCGTGCGGGAGTCGGGCGGCGACGCCCGTGCGGAGCGCCTCCCACTGCGCGTCGAGCCAGAGCTCCTGGACGTGGAGGAGATCGACGTCGAGGGCCGCGAGCGCCTCGACGACGCGCGGCAGCCGCTCCGTCGCGTAGGGCAGCACGCCCACCGCGAGGCCTGCGTTGAAGGTCACGACGCGAACGGCCACGCCCGGATGAACTGCAGGCCGTGTGCCTCCCGGGAGTTCCCGGAGCCGTGCGTCACGGGCGCGCGGTCGCGGTAGGCTCGCACGATGAGGACGCTGATCAAGGACGGCACCGTAGTCACGGCGAGCGACACCTTCGTCTCCGACGTCTGGATCGAGAACGGGAAGATCGTCGGCCACACCGATCCGTCGCAGCGCGGCGCGATGACCGCGGACGTGACGATCGATGCGAAGGGCAAGTACGTCATCCCCGGCGGGATCGACTGCCACACGCACATGTCGCTGCCGTTCGGCGGCACGACGGCCTCCGATGACTTCGACACCGGGACGGTCGCCGCCGCGCACGGCGGCACCACGACGATCGTCGACTTCGCGATCCAGTCCAAGGGGGGCGCGATGCGCGCCGGGCTCGACAACTGGCACGCCCTCGCCGAGGGCAAGGCCGCGATCGACTACGGCTTCCACATGATCATGACGGAGGCCAACCCGTCGGCGCTGCTCGAGATGGCCGACATGGTTCGCGAGGGCGTGACGTCGTTCAAGATGTTCATGGCGTACCCGGGCGTGTTCCTCGTCGACGATCAGCAGATCTTCCGGGCGATGCAGCGGGCCGGCGAGCTCGGCGCGCTGATCACGATGCACGCGGAGATCGGGCTGCCGATCGACGTGATGGTCCAGAAGGCGCTCGCCGAGGGCAAGACCGCCCCGATCTATCACGCGCTGACGCGGCCCGAGATCGCCGAGGCCACCGGCACCGAGCGCGCGATCGCGCTGGCCGAGATGGCGGGCGTGCCGGTCTACATGGTGCACCTCTCCGCGCAGCGTGCGCTCGAGCGCGTCGCCGAGGCGCGCGATCGCGGGCTGCCGACGTACGCCGAGACCTGCCCGCAGTACCTGTTTCTCTCCGAGGACGATCTGCGCGGCGATCCGCCGGGCGTCGGCGACGGCGAGTGGAAGGGGGCTGGCTACGTGTGCACGCCGCCGCTGCGGCCGAAGCACCACCACGATCACCTGTGGCGGGGCCTGCGCAACTACGACCTCCAGGTCGTGGCCACCGATCACTGCCCGTTCTGCATGAAGGATCAGAAGGAGCTCGGCCGCGGCGACTTCTCGAAGATCCCGAACGGCATGCCGGGCGTCGAGACGCGCTTGCACCTGCTCTGGGAGGGCGTGCGCGAGGGCAAGATCTCGATGAACCGGTTCGTCGAGATCACGTCGACCGCGCCCGCGAAGATCTTCGGGATGTACGGCAAGAAGGGCACGCTCGGGGTCGGCGCCGACGCCGACGTCGTCGTCTGGGATCCGAACCGCGAGAAGCTGCTGAGCAAGGACACGCTGCACATGCGCGTCGACTACTCGCCGTACGAGGGCAAGAAGGTGATCGGCGCACCGTCGCACGTGCTGTCGCGTGGCGAGCTCATCGTGCAGGACGATCAGTGGGTCGCGAAGCAGAAGCAGGGCCGCGGCCAGTTCATCCGGCGCGGCACCTTCGGCCTCTGAGGGAGGTGAGGGAGGGGTCAGACACTACTTGCGAAACTTGCGGCGCCGAAGTCCGCGAGCTCACACGAGCGGCCGCGCCGACCGTCAGCGGACCGCGCGGCTGGTGAGGGTCACGACGGCGCCGGCGCGGCGCACGATCACGGTGGCGTCGGCCCTGCCGGCGATCACGCGGTCGTGGAGCGCGCGGGTGCCGGCGTCGCTGGTGACCACGAGGCCATCGACCTGCTCGATCACGTCGCCGGCCTGGAACCGGGCCTCGGGCTGATCGAAGCGGCCACCGCGTCGGATCGCGTAGACCTTGAGGCCCGCGAACACGCCGTCGCGCATCAGCGGCACGAGGCGCGCATCCTTCGTGGAGGTCGCGGTGGGTGGTGCGGCGGCGTCCGCGAGCACGGGCGCGGCAGGCACTGCGACGGCAGAGCAGAGAGCGAGAGCGAGGGCGGCGAGCTTCATCCGCAGGGGTAGAGCAACGATGGCGCCAGCGCGTAACGCCGCGCGCTCGCAAGCCGGCAACCCACGATCGCGCCGCGGTGGCACGCGCCGGGCTGGTCGTCCGGGGGCCCGCTGCCAGCCTGGCACGGCGTTCGATGACACCCCCGCTGGGTACTGTCCCGATGTGCAGCTGATCGTGGCCGAGAAGCCGTCGGTGGCGCGCGACCTCGCGCGCGTGCTCGGCGTGCGCCCGAGCGGCCAGCACTGCTTCGAGGGCGAGCGGCACGTGATCACCTGGTGCATCGGCCACCTCGTCGAGCTCGACGAGCCCGCGGCCTACGACGCCCGCTGGAAGTCGTGGCGGCTGGACACGCTGCCGATGTTGCCGGACGAGTTCCGGCTGCGCGCCGCGAATCACGCGCGGCCGCAGCTCCGCGCCGTCACCGCGCTGCTGCGCGAGCGCCGGTTCACGTCGGTGATCAACGCGTGCGACGCCGGGCGCGAGGGCGAGCTGATCTTCCGGTACGTCTACCAGTTCGCCCGCAGCGGGTCGTACGCGCGCTGCGGTCCGCCGGTGCACCGGCTGTGGGTGTCCTCGCTGACCGACGAGGCGCTGCGCCGCGGCTTCGCGACGCTACGACCCGGAGCTCAGCTCGAGCCGCTCGCCGACGCGGCCCGCTCGCGCTCGGAGGCGGACTGGCTCGTGGGCATGAATGCCACGCGGGCGATCACGGCGCGCGGCCGGCTCGCCGGGCACGACGCGCTGTACTCGATCGGGCGGGTGCAGACGCCGACGCTCGCGATGCTGGTCGGGCGCGAGCAAGCGATCCGCGCGTTCGTGCCACTCCCGTACTGGGAGCTCCGCGCCGAGCTCCGCAC
>JALZOI010000832.1 GCA_030857245.1 Myxococcota bacterium | reverse complement strand
CATCGCGGGTCTCGGCCGCGGCCAGCACGTCGGCGGGCACCCCGCGCGCGGCGAGCCGGCCGCCCGCGATCAGCCACATCGCGCCGGCGTGGCGGAGGGCGAGATCGAGGTCGTGGGTGACGACGATCGCGGCCGCGCCGGCATCGCACTGCGCGCGCAGCATCGCGAACACGCTGCGGGCGTGCGCCGGATCGAGGCCGGCGGTGGGCTCGTCGAGCAGCAGGCACTTCGCACCCTGACACAGCGCCTGCGCGATGATCACGCGCCGGGCCTCACCGCCCGAGAGCTCGTCGAACCGGCGGGCCCCGAGCTCGGCGACGTCGCACGCCTGCATCGCTGCGTGAGCGGCGGCGAGATCCGCGGGGTTGGCGATGCCGAGCCCGCGCTGGCTCGCGTAGCGCCCGAGCAGCACGACCTCTTCGACGGCGAACGGGAACGCGAGGTCATACTGCTGCGGCAGGTACGCCAGCTCCTTCGCGATCACCTTGCGCTGGGTCGCCGCCGGATCGTGGCCGAGCACGCGCACGCGGCCGCGGTGCAGCGGGATGAGGCCCGCGATCGCACGCAGCAGCGTGGTCTTGCCGGCGCCATTCGGACCCACGATCACGACCAGCTCGCCGGCGTCTACCTGGCAACTCACGCCGCTGATCACGTCGCGCCCGCCGAGGGCGACGCTCGCATCGGACAGCTCCAGCCAGGCCATGGCCGTGCCTACCACGGACGTGGGGTAGCGACGGGGATGCCGCGGCCCGGCGATGCAACGAGAGGCTAGGCGCGCCCCGTGAACCCGGCTACGAAGGTGGGGTGCGCCGGCGCAGTGATCGCTTCACGATGAACCTCCCGGTGGAGGTCTACGCCGCCGGGCGCAAGCTCGAGGTCGTGCTGCAGGATCTGTCGCACACCGGCATGTTCCTCCGCCTGGTGCCGCCGATGCCGGTCGGCACGATCATCCACATCGCGATGGAGCCCGCCGGCCTCGATGGCCAGCGCGTCGTCACCGCCGGCACCGTCGTCCACACGCTCGACGAGCACGCCGCGCGCGCGCAGGGCCGGGTCGCCGGGATCGGCGTCGCGTTCCGCGATCCGATCCGCCCGGGCGACCAGCAGTTCGCCGAGGGGGTCACCGCGCTGCTCGCGAGCCAGGTCGTCGCGCCGCCCGTGCTGCGCCGGATCGTCATCGCGGATGCGCACACCCACCTGCTCGAGGGCATGTCGTTCGCGTTCCACGACGCCGGCTTCCAGGTCGCCACCGCGACCACGGGCCTCGAGGCGCTCGCCGCCTGCCTCAAGCGCGCGCCCGACGTGATCGTGCTCGAGCGCGGCCTGCCGGTGATGGACGCGTTCGAGGTGATGGCGCAGCTCGCCGCTCGCCCGGCGCTCGCCGACATCCCGGTGATCGTCTCGTCGTACGACCCGGCCGATGCCGTCGTCGCCCTCGAGCTCGGCGCGCTCGACTTCGTGACCCGGCCGTTCAACGTGCACGAGGTCATCCTGCGGGCGGGGCGCCTCGCTCGCCGGTTGCGCGCCGATCGCCACGCGGCCCGGCCGTTCCTGCTGCGCGGCTCGCTCGCGGCGGTCCCGCTGCCCTCGCTGCTCACCATGTGCGAGCAAGATCGCCAGAGCGGGCAGCTCGAGCTGACGCACGGCACGGCGGTCGGCACGATCGAGCTGGTCGACGGCCGCATCGTCGGCGCGCGCTCCACCGAGCTGCTCGCGAGCGGCCGCACGATCCTGATGTCGCTGCTCGACTGGACGGCCGGGGACTTCGAGCTCACGGCGGGCTGCTCGACGCAGCTCGCGGACGAGGATCTCGCAGTGCCGGTCACGCACCTGCTGCTCGAGCATGCGCGCATTCGCGACGAGTCCGCGCGCGCCCGCCGCCTGCGCCTCGTGATCTAGCCCGTCAGCGCCCCGCGCTTGGCATCACCGCGCCAAACGCGGTACGGATGGACGCCGTGCGGCGCCGTACCAACCGTGTCGCGATGAACCTGCCGGTGGAGCTGATCACCAGCGGCAAGAAGTTGCGAGCGGTCACGCAGGATCTCTCGCCGTTCGGGATGTTCATCCGGCTCTCGCCGCCGCTGCCGGTCGGCACGATCGTCCAGCTCGTGCTCGCGCCGAACGGCCAGCGGCTGCTCACGACGGGCCAGGTCACGCACAGCCTCTCCGAGGTCGAGGCCAGGACGCTCGGTCGGTTCCCCGGCGTGGGCGTCGTGTTTCGCGATCCGGTGCGGCCCGCCGATGACCTGTTCGCGCAGGCGGTGCAGCGGCTGCTCGAGCGCCACACCAGCAAGCCGCCGGCGGCCGAGCTGCGGATCGTCGTCGCCGATCCCGAGACGCGGATCCTCGAGCGGCTGTCGACCGCGCTCGGCAACGCCGGGTTCGCCGTCGCGACCGCGACCAACGGCATGGAGGCGATCGGCGCGTGCCTCTCGAAGACGCCCGACGTCGTGCTGATCGAGCGCGACATGCCGGTGGTCGACGGACTCCACGTCCTCCAGGAGATGGGGCGTCACCCCGAGCTCGCGAGCGTGCCGGTGATGATGATGTCGGCGGAGTCCACGGATCTGGTCCGGCTCCAGGCCGTCCAGCTCGGCGCGATGGACTTCATCCCCAAGCCGTTCACCGTCCTCGAGGTGATCCTGCGCGCGCGCCGCTGGGCCCGCGCCAGCCAGCGCGACACCGAGCGCGTCCTGCTGCGCGGCACGCTCGAGGAGCTCGCCCTCGCGACGCTGCTCACGATGTTCGAGCAGGAGCGCAAGAGTGGCCAGCTCGCCGTCACGCGCGAGCACACGGTGACGTGGCTCGACTTCGTCGAGGGCCGGATCGTGCGCGCGCGCTCGTCGGAGCAAGAGTCGGACTCGCACACGATCCTGATGGCGGTGCTCGACTGGAAGGAGGGCTACTTCGAGCTCTCCGCCGGCGCGCCGCTCGTCGGTGCCGGCGAGCTCGCGACCTCGGTGACGCACCTGCTGCTCGAGCACGCGCGCCGCACCGACGAAGCGCGCCGCTAGCGTTGGCCGGCCCGGCGCCCGCTCACGGCGCGAGGAGCTGGCCGTCCTGCGCGGCGCAC